>CAISZN010000191.1 GCA_903889985.1 uncultured Hyphomicrobiales bacterium
ACAATCACCATCCAGAATATGCCCGGAGGTGGCGGCCTCACGGCTGCAAACTATCTCTATAATGTTGCCCCTGCTGATGGCACTGTGATCGGCAGCATCCAGCGCGGGCTCCTCATTTCACCATGGGTCATGCCAGAAGGCGTTAAATACGACGTTGAGAAAATTGCTTGGATTGGCAGCACCAATGCGGAGACCGGTGTCGTCGCCGCGTGGCATACGGTACCGCACAACACTGCGCAGGACCTCTTCACGACCCAATTGATCGTCGGTGGATCTGGCCCCCAGACTGACAGTGAAACCACACCGCGAGCTTATGCCAAGCTTCTTGGCATGAAATTCAAGATTGTGAGCGGCTATGAGTCAACTGGCCCTGTCTTACTTGCCATGGAAAGGGGGGAGGTACAGGGGATCGGCAATTCATCATGGTCCAACTGGACAACGGGGTTCGCTCATTATTTGAAGGACAATCAGGTCAAGATCCTTCTGCAGTCTGGCCTTGAAGCCAATCCGGAACTTCCGGGCGTTCCCCTCGCCCTGGACCTTGCGAAGTCGCAAGAGACAAGAGCCGCGCTGGAACTCTTGCTCACACCCAACAAGATCGGAAGACCATTTGCGACTCCCCCCGCTGTTCCAAAAGACCGGATCGCTTTGCTTCGCAAGGCCTTCGAGGAGACCATGAAAGATCCGGCATTTCTTGCTGAAGCAAAATCTCAGAGTATGGAAATCAGCCCTTCTGATGGAGCCTATATCCAGTCGACTGCACATCGACTGCGCGAACTGCCTGCTGCCGTGACGAAAATGGCGCTTGATGCCATCAAACCTGATTAGGACAGGAAACTATGGGCCGCTCAATCGACGGTGAGCGCGAGGCCGATCACCTATAGCGAAGCAGGGTCATGTGCAACCCTGAATAAATCGAAAGGACCCAGGCTGGAACTTACCGAGACTGCAGAGTTATCAATGAGAAAATGAATTGTCGCTCCCCAATCGGGATACGCCTGGAATGCTGTCGCGCATATATGCCCGTAAGTCGCAAATGTCGCTTTTCTCAACATCATACAAAGCTGCGTCGCTTCGGAAGGATTGAAATCATCGATTTTTTTAAATTACATTGTGTACTCGCGCCAGATTTTTTAACTATGCGTGATCGCATAATGCCAGCTTTTCTGGCCTCGTAATTCCCCTGCAGGGCATGACAATCTCTTCGCCGATTTTGCGGATATTCTCTGCGGTGGGGATCATCTTGCACAAGATCAATTCAAGTCCCAGGTCGCCGAAGCGCTGGAGCTGACGGCGCACGTCTGCGGCCGGGCCCATCAGCCCCGCCTTCGTAGCAGGCATCATGCGCAGCTTGATCTTTCGTGGATCGGCATCCGGTTCGCTGTCCTGAATCCGTCGGATTGCCGTATCGACCGCCTCGTCTTCGGTACGCCCAACTGCGACGAAGGGGTTCATGGCATAGCGCAACTTGCGTCCGAAGCGGCTCGCACGCGTTTCCATGTCGGTGATGCAGTCCTCGACGCCCCTAAGCACGTCATCTGCCGACTGGGCTTCTTTCGGATAGTTAATGAACCACCAGTCGCAATATTGTGCGATGAAGTCGCGGCCCTTATCACCTGCGCTCACCGAGAAAATCTCGGGCGGGACGCCCGCGGGCTTAAGCAACAGACGTCCGCGATCGAGATGAAAGTGCTCCCCCACGAGACTGAACTCCTCCTGCGTCCAGAGGCCCTTAAGGATGTCAATGAATTCACCGGAGCGCTTATAGCGGGCGTCTTCGTCCAGCACTGTGCCCCCGAACATGCGGAACTCCTCGTCAAACCAACCATTGACGATATTCAACGCCATACGTCCCCTGCACATGCGGTCGAGCGAAACCGAAAGTTTTGCGATCATTACCGGATCAACGAGACCCGGGTGAACGGCAACCAGTGCGCGCATGTTCTCGAAGCGCGATGCAATGGCACTCGCGAGCGTCCATGCGGCCAGGTCACATCCCAGATGTCTCTCAGCAAACAGACAGAGCTCAAAACCTGAGCGATCCGCCTCCATCAGCAAGTGCTCGCAGAAGTTGAACTGCTTGTCGCGCGCCCCGGGTGCCAAAGGCAGATTAGCCTCTCTCGCAGCGCTGACCGCTTCGGGAGACCCAACTGTCGCCATGGGTATGGGAGCATAGAGGCCAAATAGCATAGCATTCCTCCGCACATGGCTGACGCCAACTTGAATCGCATTGTGAGCGCTTACCGCCATCAGCGGCAAGTGGGCTTTACAATCGATTCCACTTGCGAAGCGGTCGCAATTTTATACCTAAAAATGTCATTAAAACAGAGATTTATGTATTACATAGCCGTTCAATTCCACCAGGGGTAGTTTGAGTTTGTGGTTCAGGAAAACTCAATAGTGTCTTGCAGAAACTTCAAATAGCGGCATTCCAGGAGGCGGCCTTGAAGCGCGCTTCAAGGAATCGCAGAAAAAGCTTCATGCTGCGCGGTTGCTGACGTGCATGTGGATAATAGGCGCCGATCGTCTGGGAGGGAACGGAATAATCGGTCAGCACGCGCACAAGGCGCCTCTCGCGGAGATCATCGGCTACGCAGAAAAGGGGCAGGAGTGCGATTCCCGCACCGTCGAGCACCATGTAGCGCATTGTGATTGCAGTGCTGGGCGCGACCACGCCAGATACTTTGACCTTTTGAACGCCGGCAGCACTATGGAAACTCCAGATGCCCTTCTCGAAAGGGCGTGCCGTGAGCAGGCAGGAATGGCGGGACAGTTCGCTGGGATCTTTCGGCATGCCACTATTTCGCAAGTAGGCCGGAGACGCGCAGGCAACCCATCCCATCATGCCGAGTTTTCTGATGGTCAGACCGGAATCTTTCGGGCGCGTGAATCGCAGCAGGAGATCGGCACCGTAGCGCGCCGGATCGAAAGTAGATTTCCAATTGTCTGAAATGATCAGACTGACCTGGATTTCAGGATAGTCCATCATGAAGCTCGTCACCGCCTTTCCCATCTCCATGATGCCAAAGGACATGGGTGCAATGACATTGAGGCGGCCAGATGGCTCATCCTGCATGCGTTTCAACGCTCGCTCCTCCTTGTGGATCTCGTCAAGGATTCGCACGCAGAAATCGAAATAGCGTTTGCCTGCTTCAGTGAGGCTCACCTGCCGCGTCGTTCGGTTGATGATATGGACGCCGAGATCGTTTTCCAGACTCTGAATCCGGCGTGTCACCAGGGCTGGGGAGACACCGAGTTCGCTTGCAGCAGCACTAAAGTTGCTCGCGCGGGCAACGCGAACGAACGACTCCATCTCGACGAGGCGATTGGCCTTCATGGGTCTCCCTCCCGCTGCTGCAATTGTTGTTAGGTAGGTGCAGCTATATTATTGCAAAAAACTCAAAAGACAATTGCCGAAAAACTTCAGGGCTCTTCGCCTGCACGGCTGTAGTCTGTCGGCCGAAGAGGGCGATACAGCCCCGTCTTGGGAGGAACAGATGACCACGCCTGCTGCCAGGGTGTTCGACGAATTCATTGCGGACGTACGTAAGGTTTGGGCGGCTGAGTCTGACACACAGCGCCGTATGGAAGCCACGCAGCCACTGCTCAAGAAGTTGGTCAGTAACGAAGATCTGCGCGCAGCCTCCGGGACATGGCCATCGACCGAAGGCCGCAAGAACCTTCTGCTGCACACGGATCCGGACTTCGGCTTCGTGGTGAATGCAGTGGTTCGCGTGCCCGGCCGCAAGGGCAGCGTGCACGATCATTCAAATGCCTGGGTGCTCTATGGGCTGCTCGACGGCACTGAATCGCTCGAGCGTTACGATCGCCTCGATGACGGCAGCCGTCCTGAATATGCCGAAGTGCGCCTCGCCAGCGTGACCCACGGCAGTCCCGGAAACGTCGATCTTGTGCCGCCGTTCAATATTCATGCAGAGCAGGGCGGGCCATCCAGATCCGTTGCCGTGATCCTGCGCAGCGAGGTACTTGTCGGGCGGATCCTGCAGCACGGATATGATCCCGAGACGAATGTGGTCATCACGCGCTCAGGTCCTCAGCAGATTCCGTTCCAGATCGCCTGAAGATCAGGCAGCTCCATGTCAGGAAATCAAAATGCCGACGCTGTCAGTCGATGGTGCAGACGTGCACTATGAGGTTCAGGGCCACGGACCTCCGATGATTTTCATTCCCGGCACTGCCATGGAAGGCTCCTTCTGGAGCCATTTTCAGGTGCCAGAATTCTCGAAAGACCACACGACAATCATCTTCGATCCTCGTGGTACGGGCCGCACAGTCACTCACATCCGGGATTATTCGACGAGCCGGCTCGCGGCAGATGTCGCCGCCATCATTCGTCATGTGAACCTTGGGCCTGCCGTTGTGTTCGGACATTCCATGGGCGGGCGCGTGGCTCAGCTCGTTGCACTAGACCATGCACAGTGGGTACGTGCGCTGGTGCTGGCGTCAACAGGCTCCTCCTTCAAGGCAAAGGGCGGTATTCCTGCAAAGACCTGCCTCGGCATCATCCATAAGGGCTATGCAGCCTATTTGCGCGAACACACGGAATGGATCGCCTTCAGCGCCGATTACCGCGCGCGTGAGCCAGCCTCGGTCGCGCGCTTCCTGGACTGGTTCATCGACACACTTGCGCCCATTGAGGTCTATTTCGACCATGTCTTGTCGAGGCAAGAACATGAGACCACGGCGCGCCTGCCGTTTATCACCTGTCCGACATTGGTGACTGTTGGCGGCGACGAGGCGCATGGCACGTCCGACACAACACATATTGCTTCGGCTCAACTATTGGCCCGCATGGTTCCCTCGGCCCGTTTTGAAATACTGGAAGGCGAAGGACATTTCTATACCCACTCCGCACCCCAGGAGCTGCATCGCCTCGTAAGAGATTTTCTCTCCGATCTGAGAAACCAGGGGGAAAGCAGATGATGAGCCTTGGGCTGCGTCTGTCATTTCTTCTGTTATATATTCTTTCGCCCACTGCAACGCACGCAGAGGACTTCTACAAGGGCAAGACCCTCAATCTCATCGTCTCGACCGATGCCGGTACCGGCTATGACATCTATGCGCGCAATATCGCCCGTCACTGGAGCCGGCATATTCCAGGTGCGCCTGCGATCCAGGTGCAGAACCTCACTGGCGCAGGTGGACTCACGGCGACGAACCTCCTCTACAATGTATCTTCGAAGGATGGGCTGACACTTGGGCTTATCCAGTCGACGGTGCCCTTTGAACCCTTGTTCGGCAACAAGCTCGCAAATTTCGACCCGACGAAATTCCAATGGATCGGCACACCGGGTCAAGAAACCTCGACCATGATCGTCTGGCACACTGTGCCGGTGAAGACGATGGAAGAGGCACGCAAGCGCGGCCTCACCTTGGCAGCAACCGGTGGCGCCTCGACTCCGGCTTTCTATGCGCGCGTGATCTCTGCGCTGCTCGGCGTTCCGATCAACGTGATCGCCGGCTATAAAAGCCAGAGCGACGCGTTCCTTGGAATGGAACGCGGTGAAAACGAAGGATCGGCCGGAAGCTATTATTCGTCACTGAAGGCCGCTAAGCCAGATTGGCTCGCGGACGGCAAAATTCGCTTCCTGCTGCAGTACGGAAATATGCCCAACCCCTCGCTGAAAGATGTCCCCTTCGCCATGGATCTCATCAGTGCTCCTGCAGATCGCAAGTTGATGGAGCTTGCGTCTGCTCCGCTGGCCATGGGGCGTCCGATTCTCGCACCGCCCGGCACGCCAGCTGACCGTGTGGAGATCCTGCGTCGTTCGCTGGATGCCGTCTTCAGGGACAAGGACTATCTGGCCGACTGCGATAGACAAGGCATTTCCTGCGACACTGCTCTGGGTGGCCGCGCCATCACCCAACTGCTCGACGACAGCTATAAGGCACCGGCCGATGTGCGCCAGCGCCTGATTGACATGTATTCCGGCCGGCAGTGAACCGACCGCGATCCAGGGAGGCATCATGACAGAGCTGTTCACCTTCAGGATCGGACAGGCGACGCCGGCGAATACCTTCTTCGCGATCTGGATGGCAAAGGCGGCAAAGCTTTATCAGGCCTACGGGCTCGATCCGCAGATCGTGGAAGTGGTGGGTGGAAAGGAGAGCGGACCCGATCTCGCCTCCGGCAGGCTCCACCTGATGCATATCGGCATGTCGTCCGTGGTCCGCGCAAATGCCATGGGGAATCGGCTCGTCACCATCGGTTCGCTCAGCAATATCATCCGCAACACGATGTTTACCAGAACGGGCATCACCACCGCAGCGCAGCTCAAAGGCGGCACCGTCGGTATCAGTAGCGTCGGTTCAGAGACGGACACGACTACTACGCTGGCGTTGCGCAAGCTCGGTCTAACCCGCGAAGACGTAACGATTAAGGAAATCGGCGTCGTCCGGCTCGATGCGGTGCGCAATGGTGAAGTGTCTGCTTCGCTGATGGGCGAGCCAACCCGCAGCCAGGCCTATGCGCTTGGCCTTCACGCGATCATCGATCTCTACAAGGAGCGCACCCCCTGGCTTTACAGCGGCCTTGTGGTTGATCGAGATTTTCTGATGTCGAACCGCGCTCAGGTGCTAGCCTTCATGAAGGCGACGATCGAGGGCAACTACTTGGCAGTGACCGATTCCGCGAGGGCAAAACAGGGGCTGGCTGCCTTCCTCGGACTACGCACGCCCCAAGATATCGATACGACCTATGCCAACTTCAAGGCGGAGACGCCCCTGCATGCCGAAGTGACAATCGAGGGTGCGAAGAACATTCTTGACGTCATGTCCGGCCCCGGCACAACGGCCAGCCTCGGTGATTACATTGATACGTCCATCCACGAAGAGCTCGAAAGCAGCGGCTTCTTTGCGGAGATGGCACGCAAGTTTCCATCCGTCTGATGGTGCTACAGGGAGACCATGGCATGTCCCGATCCCGCGCCATCATCGCAGGCCTCTCCCTCATGGCGGCCCTCGCGCAACAGGCTAGGGCGGAAGACTTCTACAAGGGCAAGACGATCTCGGTCGTCGTCGGTGCGACGCCAGGCGGCGCCTTCGACATCGTGGCGCGCGTGCTCGTCCGTTATCTCGGCAAGTATATTCCAGGCAATCCGAACGTCATCGTGCAGAACATGCCGGGCGCTGGCAGCATGACCGCTGTGCGTTATATCGCTTCTACCGCGCCGAAAGACGGGACAGTCATAGGCACCTTCCTGCCAGGCATCATCACGCAATCACTCGTGACCCCGGAAAAGGTGTCCATCGACTTCAAGGATGTCGCGTGGATAGGTGTGACGAGCGGCGATCTCTCGCGCATTTGCTATGGCTATGGACCCAAGGGTGTGTCCAGCTTCGGCGAACTTATGAAGCTCAGTCAGTCGCGTCCCTTCATCATGGGGACGACAGGAACTGGAGCCAGTAACTACATCAACGGCATGGCACTGAAGGACGTGCTGGGTGCCAATATCAAGGTGATCCTCGGCTTCCCGGGCAGTTCAGAAATTCGCTTGGCAGTTGAGCGTGGCGAACTCGACGGCGACTGCGGCGGTATTAGCAGCCTGCCGGCGGACTGGTTGCCAACGAAGCGCATTCAGCCCTTCGTACGTTTTGCAGAAGAGCGAGGACCTGGCGTGCCGCAGGAGGCTGTCTACATCAAGTCTCTCACAAAGACGAGCGACCAGTCGCGCTTTCTTGACTTTCTCTTCGGTGCCGACAAGCTCGGACGTCCCTTCATCGCCTCCAAGGATATCCAGGTGGACCGCTTGGCCCTTCTGCGCACAGGCTTCAATGCGGCAATGAAGGACCCACAACTCAGGGTCGATCTTGAGAAACTGTCTGAGTCAGTTCAGCCTCTGACGGGTGAAGCTGCGGACCAGATCTATCAGCAGATGCGCACCGCGCCGAAGGACTACATTGAGCGCTCGCGCAAATATTATGACTGAGGCTCTTTCCATGAAGTTTGGCATCTTCGCACCGATCCCAATGGCGACGGTCGGCGCCCCAGAGACGGTTCTGGCGGCGGGTTCAGCATTGTTGCCTCTCGCGCAGGACGAACAGGATCGGCAGTTTCTCTTTGCTGAACGGATCCTCACGCTGGCGGATCAGGTTGGCTTTGATCTTTGTCTCTTTGCCGAGCGCCACCTCGGGCATGATCTGTCTGCCTGGGTGCTGGCCAGCGCCTTGGCCCCCAAATTCAGACGCATGCTTTCGCTCGTTGCCGTGCATCCAGGCCTCTGGGATCCGGTGATGGTCGCGAAGATCGCTGCTTCGCTTGATCGGGTGACACGCGGCCGCATGGCGATCAATATCGTCAATGGGTGGTATGATGAGGAGTTCCGCATGTTCGGCGGTGAGGTCCTTGCGGGCGACGAACGTTATGATCGTGCAACCGAGTTCATCGACATCATCCGTGGTCTCTGGACTTCACCCGAGGTTACGCACCATGGCGAGCATTACAACCTCGAGAACGCCCGCCTGCTGCTAAAGCCGGGTTCGTCGCACAGCCCGGAAATCTATTCTGTCAGCGCCGGGGAGAAGGGCCGGGAATTCATCGCAAAATGCTGTGACTGGTGGTTCATCAACTATCCGAAGGAGGCCACATCAACCGCCGAGGTCATGGCCGGCATAAAGTCATGTATTGCCGATATGAACAAACGCTCTGCTCGCTATGGCCGACGGGTCCGTTATGCGATGAACCCCTTCATTGGCATCGGCGCCAGCGAGCAGGATGCCGTGGACAAGACACTCCAAACGATTTTTGCGAGCGAGGAAAATCCTGACAGGCGCAAAATAGAGGTGCGTATGATGCCTAACATGCGGGCCGGCCTGATGGGCCGTCCAGAGGACATTATCGCCCAGCTCAGGCGCTTCGAGGATCTTGGCCTCGAACTCATTCTTTTCAAGATGATCCCCTCAACTGAAAATGTAAATCAAATCGGGCAGAAAATCATCGCCGTCATGAATTGAGGGGCTTCCAACGAAATGGCAGGGGGTTATTTCGGAGAGCTTCACTGCTTTCCTGAGGACTCATCGAAAGCAATGAGTCGTTACATTCACAGCCTCAAAAGCCATACCACGAACTCAATAAGATGCGTGTTCCTAGATTTTTTGTGTCTGACGTAGCATTCCTTTCTGCAAATTCTGACATGGCCAGACACCATAGGAAGCTGCAAAGCAACTGTTAGTTGATCGCCGGCCTGAAGCGATAGCCTTCGGAAGTTGCAATGATGCGGCCAATGCCTGGAGCCGGTAAGTGGGAGCCTGCGACCATGATGGGGCTGCGGGAAACACGTTCGAGCAGTGCCCGACGAGCCTGCCGGGCCCGTTCGCCGTCCATGTCATAGGTCACCGCGATGTCTGGACGCGGCACCTGGATGGCCGCGAAATGCACCGTGTCCCCCCAAGCGATGAGCATCTCGCCACCTGTGTCGATCTGCCAGCAGGTATGGCCCGACGTGTGGCCGGCAGACAGGATTGGAGTGCAGCCGCGCCAAGTTTCGCCATCCGCGACGATGCGGATCCGATCTGCGTAGGGGACGAGATTGCGCTGATTGCGCTCCCGGCTTGCCGTGAGTTTGGCGCTTTCGCCGGACGGTGCTGCATTGGTCCAAAAGGCGTGTTCCACTTCGTGCAACAGGATCTGCGCATTCGGATAGACCGCCTGTCCCGCCGCATCAATCAGGCCGTTTGCGTGATCAGAGTGGAGGTGTGTCAGAAGCACATGAGTCACGGAGGCTGGATCGACACCGCCCTTGCGCAGATTCTCAGGCAGATGCCCGAGCGTCGGCTGGTTTCCTTGGCCAGTGCCGGCATCGATCATGATGAGGGCCTCGTCACGGCGAAACAGGAAATTGTTAACTGGAATGAAGATCCACCCGTCTTGGGTTGGGCCGACAAGGCCTTCGGCCTCTGCGCGGGAAAGTCCGATGGCGAAATCGACGCTGGTCCGAGCCTCGCCATCACTGAAGCAGGCAATCTCGAGCTGGCCAATGCGGGTCGTTGTGCTCATGAGGTCAATCCTGTCGCGCGCGCAGCATCTCGTCGACGAGCGCCTTGTCCATCTTGCCGGCCTCCTGGAAGACGGCCAGGACGTCTTCGCCCTTCACAGCATTGAGCGCAAGCTTCAGGCGCTCGGCTTCGACGATAAACTCGGGATCCGCAACCGTGTCATCGAAGGCCTTGCGCAGGATCGCGACGCGGTCTGCCGGAATACCGGGCGGCGCCATGTAGGGCCGGCCGACGCGATTTGGTGCCGCGAGCAGCAGCAGAACACCTTTCTGCTCAGGCGTCTTGGCAAAATCAAGGAGCAGCGGAAGTTGCGCCACGTAGGGGGCCCGGTCCACCGCATTCTGCGTGATCAGACGCAGCTTGCCCTGCGCCATCCAGTCGGCGCGCGTGGAGGTGAGGGTTGACCAGTTGATGCCGCACGACCCGTCAACTTCGCGATTTTCCATGGCGACGAAGATGTCAGCCATACCCTGGTAGCCATTGACGAGCTTGATCTTTGTTCCGAGCACTGCATTCATGATCTTTGGCTCAAGCACCGGAGGCGCGCCGGATCCCGTCGAGCCGAAGGGGACTTGGGTTGTCAGCAAGTCCTGGAAGGATTTGATCTTCGAGTCATGCCAGACCGCACAGGTCGTCATTTCGGCATTGAGTGCGCCGAGCCAGTTGTATTTGGCTGGGTCGAAGCGGACGCCGGCACCGTTGTAGAAGGCCTCGAAGGGCACAAAGGTCTCCACGCTGCCGATCTCGGTGCCGTCCTTGGGCGCCAGATTATAGATGTAGTTTGCCGCCACGAGGCTGCCGGCTCCCGGCATGTTCGACACGATGACGGCCGGGTTGCCTGGAATATGCGCCGGCAGGAAACGCGCAAAGGCGCGCGCGTAGAGGTCGTATCCTCCGCCCGGCGGGAACCCGACAACGACCTTGACCGTCTTGCCCTCGTAGAAGTTTGTTTGCGCCAGAGCAGCAGGCGTCATCAGCAAGGCACCGAGTAATCCAGCGGTAGCAAAGCCAAGACCGCCAGGCCTCTTTCCTGAGGTCCAGAGCATGATCCCTCCCATTTTAGCTGGCATCCAGTGGAGACCGGCCTTATCTGGGCTTACGGTCTCCCGTCTTGGAGGTTTTGGCAAGAGTTGCGTGGGATTCGAAGAGACTTTGCAATCGATATAGTCGCGCAGTTGCGATGCCAGGCTTTCGCTACGCCATCGCGCCGGGGCGTTTGAACGGGTCAGATCAGCGACGACCAGGCGAACATTGGCTGCAAGAACCGATGCTGGATCAGAACACCCGGTGGCTGGTGCGTAGTCTCAGCCCATGTCCAAGATCAACCTGCAGAAAAAACAGACCATTCTTGGCGCCCCGTTGACGCGCCAGACGCGTGCGAAGACATTGGCGGTTGGAAGGGCTGCAAAGCAGCTCGTGCGCTCAACGGGAGACACCTATGATCAATCGCGATCTTGACGATGGCCGGACGATCCTGATCAGGCAGGAAGATCACGCTGCAGCAGCTGGATGTTTCGCAGAACATTGGGGTAACGATCGTTTCGCGCCATCAAGCCGTCAGGCTTCCCTAGTCTGCGCGGCACATCTGCATGACACCCACTATCACGAACTGGAGGCGGTTCCACCGGTTGATGTGGCGCAGGGGCGCCCTTTTGGTCATCGTCAGTTACCGTTCGAGCCGTGGCATCTTGAAGCCTTGCAACGCAATATCGACTCCGTCAGCAAGCAGGATGCCTACGCTGGTGCGCTCGTTTCGATGCATCACACCGGATTGATGCAGAACCGCTATGGCATGATCCGCTCCTGGCGGGATGGTCAGCAGCAGCCAGGCTCCGCTCGCCGCATACGTCCGGAATTGCAAGCCTTCATCGAAGGTCTCGAGCAAAAGCAGAAAATGATCTTGGCTGACCTTGGTCTGGAGGGTGAAATGCAGCGGGAGTTCGATTACCGACTCCTGCAGGTCTGCGATCTGCTCTCGCTCTACATTTGTTGCGACGGCTATCAGGGCCTCGAAATGCAGGTGGCCAGCATCGGCCCGGTTCCCAATGCGCTTGCGTCGAAGAGCGAGGATGACCTCCGGCTGATTCCCCAGGATGACGGTTCCATTCGCATGGAGCCTTATCCATTTGATCAGGACGAATTGGAGATTACGCTGCCTGTTCTAATGGTGTCACGACAGCCGGGCGCCTCCGAAGATGTTATCCGGCAGTCCGTGCTCGCAACGCCGCCAAGCAATCTGACTTTTCTTTTCAAGCGTTAATATGGTGGCCCTTGATGGCATATGCCTTGCGTGACCAAGAGAAGATATCGCTAACAAGGATATTTGACATGCGTCGATCTATCCATCGCTTCGTCCTTACAGCTTGCATGGTCCTTGTTGGCACGCCCTTGCCGGCGCTTGCAGCCGATACGATCACCATTGGGGTCGTGGGAACCGGCTCGGCCATGAACTGGCCCATGCTGATCGCTGTCGCAAAGGGCTTCGCCAAAGAGCAGAATCTCATTCTCGACGTCGTGTCGGCGCCATCAAGCGCAGCCGTCCAGCAACAAGTCGCATCTGGCGCCGTAGCGATCGGTGAAGGAGGGTTGCCCGATGTCCTTCATGCAATCGATCAGGGCTCTCCTGTTTCCGTTCTGCGCATCCAGGCGAAATCGTCCCCTTATGTGATGCTCGCCAAACCCTCGATCAGTTCGTACGGGATGCTTAGAGGCAAGATCATCTCCATTGGCGGCCCGAAAGACATCACTCGTCTTTATCTTGACCGCATGCTGGAGCCCAATAACATCAAGACCGGCGACTACGACGTGGTCTATGCCGGCGCTTCCGGCGCCAGGTTTGCCGCCTTGCAGGCCGGCGCCATCGACGCAACGCTTCTGGCACCGCCCTTCAGCGTGAACGCGGAACGCCTCGGTTTTGCCCGACTCGGTCTGACAGCGGACTATGTGAAGGAGTTCCCCTACACCGGGTTCAGCGTGAATAGCGCCTGGGCGCGCCAGCACAAGGATGTCATCGCGAGATTCATGAAGATCATCGCACTTGGCACAGAATGGCTGAAAGACCCGAAGAACAAGGCAGAAGCTGTCGAGATCTTGAGCAAGGATACGAAGACGGATCCTAACGACGCCGCCAAGACATGGGACATGTTCATGCAGATCGACATGTACGATGTCGATGGTTCGCCCGATCGCCTCGGTCTGGAGACCCTGACAAAGGCGCTCAAGGCCATCGGCGATATTAGCGGCGATGCGACGCTCGCGAGATTCTACGACGCGACACTTCTGGTGCCTTGAACAGCCGAAAGATCATTTCTCTCCTCGCGATGGCGGCCTTATGCGTGTTTTTCTTATTTGTGGATCCGTCTCCGAGGTCTCCCATACGCTCGGCTTGTTGACAGCGCTTCGTCAGGCGCTCGAAAGCCACGGCTGCCAGGTCGACCTGTGGAATCTGAGGCTTCGGCCCCTCCCTATAACTGATCCGCAGTTTCACTATAATCCGGAGGACACGCCAGATGAGAATGTGCGGGCCTTTGTTGCTGCGGTAAGGCTCGCTGATGGCTTGGCGATAGGCACGCCACTGTACCATGGCTCAATGTCTGGCGTTTTGAAAAATGCCCTCGATCACCTGAAGTCAGACGCCTTTCGCCACAAACCAGTGGCGCTGCTCAGCCATGCGAGCGAAGAGCGGCGCTGCACGGCCGCCTGCGAACATCTGATGTCGGTTGTGCGCACGTTATATGGCTACGCGACGCAGACACAGATCGGCACCACCAAGTCCGATTATCGGCGGGTAGAGCAGGCAATGGTGCTGAACAATGCCGAAATTCTCGCCCGCATCGAGCGACAGTCATCCGAGTTGGTCCGCATGATCGATCAACTTGGCACCCCATAGCGGTGCGCGTGTAATAGCCAAGGCCCGAAAGAGTCAGATCTGCATCGAATGCAAGTTACAGGATTTATGCGAGGTCAACCTGCTACGCCTCTGCGACCCTCTTTACGGTGGAGGCCCAGAGCCGATTGAACAATTCTTGTCTGCTGTATGAAGTCGGCATCTCCAGCCCTGTCGGCTGTGAGATCAGCAAGTTTATCCGTGGCTACAGTTTCTGGGGTTCGTCGGGTTGCGAGCCTGTGTATCCCCGAGGTCGAGGTTGCCGGGCTATATTTTGAGACGTGATCGATCCGTTCTGTAGTGACGCCTGATGAGGCAGTTGCCTGAGGGATGATCCGGTCAAGAGAGGCGCTTGTCGTTTCACAGGGCACATCGATCCCGCCTCCAGCAAGAATGTCCTCCTGATTTCGGAGGCTTAGACTGAGCTTTAAATAGGGCCCCATTGCCCGCTGTATGACATCCAGAGGAAAACGAAAGCCGCTGAAGATGATGTATCTCATCCGCCAATCACGCCCGTTTTCCGGGCGATTGACCCCGATAACCCGGCTTTCCCCTTCGCAACGGTAGGGATGCCATGACCCAGGGGGCAAAAGGTCAGGCTAAAAACCTAACTCTATGAGGCAGGGGAACGCCTGCTAAAAAAGCAGGCATTTGCGACAGGTACAGCTGCTGGACTTCCTGGCACGGAGCTTCGCCCGCGGGCTTGATCATCAGCTGGAAGCAGATGTGATTTTCCATCAAACGTTCGAAACAGCAACAGCCCGATGGGAATTCTGGAACACCTGCATTCACTTTGCTTAGCCAGCGATCACGCCTTTCATTAATCAAACTTGGGGCGGCCTCGCGGCACGGGAATTGAAACCATCCCTTACACGACCCAGATCCGATAGGGGGCACTAATGCACGCGTTTCAAATGCCTGACGTGATTATCAACCGGGTGCGGGATCGAACCGGCAAAGTGCATCCCTTCGATCATCTCGTTCCCGAGAAGACGGCTCTGGTGGTCGTTGACATGCAAAACTACTTCATGAAGCCTGGCTTCATGGGAAAGGTGGCGAAGGCACGCGATATTGTTCCAAATATCAATCGGCTGGCCGCAGGAGTTCGGTCATCAGGCGGGCACGTCATCTGGATCAAGAATTCAACGAATGAAACGCGTGAATCC
Source organism: uncultured Hyphomicrobiales bacterium (assembly GCA_903889985.1). Lineage (GTDB taxonomy): Bacteria > Pseudomonadota > Alphaproteobacteria > Rhizobiales > Beijerinckiaceae > Terripilifer. The sequence goes on from CAISZN010000191.1 coordinate 15,067, forward strand.
TGGTCCGTCTTTCATGATTTCCTCCTGACGCCGGACAAGATGCAGCGCCGATATGAGACCATGACGGAAGGTCATGAGGGACACGAACTGTGGTCGGCACTCGATGCCCGGCAGGAAGATGCACAGATCGTCAAGAAGCGGTTCAGCGCTTTCATCCAGGACTCTTCCAATCTCGACGCTCATCTGCGCGCGCGCAACATCGATACGGTCCTGATTGCCGGCACCGCCACCAACGTGTGCTGCGAAAGCTCAGCCCGGGATGCCATGATGCTCAACTATAAGGTTGTCATGATGTCAGACGCCACGGCGACCTTCACCGATGAAGAACATCATGCATCGCTCACCTGCTTCTACAGCCTGTTCGGCGATGTCCAGACGGTCGACGAAGCATTGGGCTTCATGGCACGTAATACGCGCCGCAACGCCGCCTGAGCCCATTCCAGCAGGAGGGCGTGACCACGTTCTCCTGCCTAGCGGAGGTTCCCGTGTCCAAAAAGCTGCGCATCGCCCATCTGGCCGGACCGACGGCCACGATACAGAATACACCTCCCCTGGTCACCTCGAACAAGGCACGCAGGCAGCATGACCTATCGCCGCGCCTCGACGCGCACGGAGAACCTCCGCGCTTTGATGCGCTGCGCGCCCAGCGGCTTGCAGCGCCGGCCAAAGTCTATGTCGAACAATTCTCCGCCCATCCGCTGGAACGCGATGCGGCAGACCTGTATGGCCCTCCGGATGGATTTGTCGGCCCCGATGGTCACTTTGCGAAAGAGCGCCGCAGTGAAGCGGACAAGGCCGTCTATGAGATAGAACTGTCCCCTGAGGATGGTCTCTATCCCCTGCCCTACATGGCGCGTCAGGCTGACGGATCGCCATGGGAAGAGGAAGGCGTTGCACCCCTGTCTCCCCGTGCGAAGGCCCGGCAGGGGTTCTTTCCCGATGGCTCCCGCAGCTTCGAGGAAATCGATCGGCTGGGGGTCGGATATGATGGCCTTGCGGGCCTGATTTCCTCCCTCGCTGATGTCGATTTTCATCGCGTCATGCCGCCCGGCGGCCACCTGAACGGTCTCCCGGCGAAAGACCGGAGTGACGTTGGAACCGGCGATATTCCGCCGGAACAGTCAGGCCGGGATTTCTTCCCCTACAAGCCCTACCATCTGGGCTCGCCACCGCCCCGCCCGGCCCTGGCCCGCGTGACCAACCGCGTTCAGGCCGTCATGTCCAGCGAGCAATACGACGGGGCCATCTGGACGCAGGGAAGTCCCAATATCGAAGAGACGAGCTACTGGTTCAATCTGCTAATCGATACGACAAAACCGATTGCCTGCAATGCTGCCCAGCGCCCGCAGGGACAGCTGAGCGCCGATGGCCCCCATAACATCGTCGACTCCCTCCGCTATATTCAGTCCGATGTTTGGGCGGATGCACAGGGCCGCAATCGACTGGGCACAATGCTCATTCAGGAACAGCAGTTCTTCGCGGCCCGCGAAGTGGCAAAGGCCGATGCGCGTCCCGGTGGTTACGTGGCGACTGGAGGCCATGGCGGGATTCTCGGGCAGATCAGCCACTCCGGCCGGGTGGTGGTCACCTATCTCCCGGCCTATAAGCACACATGGATGTCAGATGTTCGCATGACGCTTTTGCCAGCTTCCGTTACGGCTGTCCAAATGTCGAATGGCGTGCTGAATCGCGTATCGATTCCGATCAAGACGCCTGATGGTGAATTGAGTGAGCAGGCCATCCCCGTCGTCTCGATTGTGAAGGATGGCGGATATTGCGGCATCGACTGGGGTGAAGATCCGGGCCTGGAATATGACCTGCAGGCTTCAATTGACCACAAGCTGTCGCTTGGACTTCTTACGGGGTTCGTCATTGAAGGACTGGTTCCTTATGGCAATATGACCTCGACTGCGCGCCTCAAACTGATCCAGAAGGCCGTCTTTTCCGGAATTCCAGTTGCTCGTGTAGGGCGTGGTGCGCCCGAAGGCTTCGCGGACCTGCATCCCTTCATTATCGCAGGGTCGAACCTGACAGCCACGAAAGCCCGCCTGTTGCTCATGGCCTGCCTCATGAAGTTTGGCAGTTATCCGATCGCGGGCAATCCAATGATGCCCACGTCTGAAGAAAGGCAGGCCCTTGCCCAAGCCATGGCAGCCTATCAGGCCGTCTTCGAAACCCACTGAACGAACGGCAAGAGTCGATGACGCATTTCGATTGCTTGATGCGATGGAGTGCCCAATGCGCGGTCACTGCCGAAACTTGCGGGCAGCTTCCATAATTTTCATTTTTCCAAAGCCGCATGAACCGAGGCATGGCAGGCGGAGAATCAGGAAAAGTGAAGCCCGTTCGAACTTTCCTGCTTGGTACGGTGCTTGCACAACCTCCGTCAGATCTGAAATGCGGATGCGAGGTGTGCCGATGATCTCCCGGAATGTTGGGTCCATTCTCTTTGCCGGCTCGCTTCTCGCCCTGCCTCAAATGGCTAGCGCTGAAAGCGTTTTGCGGGTTGCCATGACCGCTGGAGATATTCCGATCACCATTGGCCAGGCCGATCAGGGTTACGAGGGCTTTCGGTTCGTCAGCCTGAGCCTCTATGACTGCCTCGTCTCGTGGGATCTGTCGTCTGCGGAAAAGCCCGCCGGCATCATCCCGGGGCTTGCCAGTTCATGGGAGGTCGACCCCAAGGACAAGACACGCTGGACCTTTCACCTGAGGCAGGGCGTGAAATGGCATGATGGCACAGAATTCAACGCCGATGACGTCATCTGGAATTTCGAGCGCCTCTGGAAATCAGATGCACCGCAGTACAATGCGCAGCAACACACGGACGCAGCTTCTCGCTTCGTCGATTTCAAGAGCATCGAGAAGGTCGACGACTACACCATCGTTTTTACAACAACCGATGGGGCAGCACTGGTCCCCTATAACCTTGGCTATATCGCCATGGTCAGCCGCCGTCAGTACGAGAAGCTTGGAAGCTGGGCGGCCTATGGTAATGCCCCGATCGGCACCGGCCCCTATCGCTTCGACAAGGTTGTTCCCGGCGAGCGGATGGAACTCGTCAAGAACACGTCCTACTGGGATAGCGCCCGCATTCCCAAGCATGATCGCCTGGCTCTCTATCCGATGCCTGAACCGACGACCCGGGCGTCCGCCCTGCTGTCAGGACAGGTCAACTGGATCGAGGCTCCTCCCCCGGACATGGTGCCAAAGCTGAAGTCATCGGGCTTCAATGTCGTCACCAATGCCTATCCGCACTTCTGGGGCTATGAGATGAGCTTCCGCGAGGGCTCTCCCTGGCTCGACATCCGCGTGCGCAAGGCCGCCAATCTTGCGGTCGACAGGGCCGGCCTCAAGGCGCTGCTCGGCGGCATGATGATCGAATCCCACGGCGTCGTTCCCCGTGACAATCCCTGGTATGGAAAGCCCACGTTCGACATAAAATACGATCTTGCATCGGCGAAAAAATTGATGGCCGAAGCCGGCTACGGGCCAGGCCATCCCGCCAAGGTGACCATTGCCATTTCCCCTTCGGGATCGGGCCAGATGCAGCCGCTCTCGATGAACGAGTTCGTGCAGCAAAACCTCAACGCCGCCGGCTTTGACATCCAGTTTGCAGTCAAGGACTGGAATGCGCTCATCGGCGTGATGCGCAAGGGTGTCGTCGATCCCGCCAATATCAAGGATGGCATCAACGGCATCAACTTCAGCCGGACAACCCAGGATCCCTATAGCGCCATCTGCCGCTTCGCCATGACGAGCCAGATTTCTCCAAAGGGTTCGAACTGGGGTGGATTCAGCAATCCTGAGATCGACAAGACCTGTGACGACGCAATGACGGAGTTCGATCCCGCCAAGCAGGCTGAGCTCTTCGCAAAAGCAAACGCGTTGATGGTCGACCAGGCCATGATGGTCTGGATTGCCCATGACGTGAATCCGCGCGCGCTCAGTCCAAAACTCAAGGGCTTTGTGCAGGCGAAGAACTGGTTCCAGGACCTCACACCAGTGGTTGTATCGCCTTGATCAGCTACATCCTGCGCCGCATCCTCTACACCTTGCCGATCGCCATCAGCGTGACGGTGATCTGCTTTCTCCTGGTGCACATTGCACCGGGAGACCCGTTGCAGATGATGCTTCCGGACAATGCATCACCCGAGTCCATCTTGGAGCTGAAAGCCAAATACGGGCTGGATAAGCCCCTCCCGATTCAATATCTGGCCTGGCTCTTTCATGTGGGGAGTGGCGATCTCGGCACATCGATCAGCACCGGACGATCCGTCGCTGGTGAATTGTCATCGGCCCTCGGCAAGACTGCCATCATCGCCATGGGCGGCGCGATCCTGGGCTTTTCGCTTGGGATCATCCTGGGCCTGATTGCAGGGTTTCGCGCTGAGACATTCATAGACCGGGCGATCATGATCTTTGCCATCGCGGCGATCAGCGTTCCGCACTATTGGCTGGCGATTGTGATGACGATCGTCTTTGCCGTGCAGCTGAGCTGGCTTCCTGCCATCGGCATGGGGCCAGGTGGCCTGAGCCTGAATTGGGAAGATCTCAGTCATCTTGTGCTTCCGGTGCTGACCCTCTCGCTGATCCCGATGGGGATCGTTGCGCGGACTGTCCGCGGCCGCGTTGCCGAACTCATGGCCATGGACTTTGTCCAGACCCTGCGCGCCAAGGGGCTTGGCTTTGGTGGCATCCTGCGTCACGTGATCAAGAACGCGGCGCCCGGCGTGATGGCCGTGATGGGACTGCAACTCGGCTACCTGCTTGGCGGTTCCATTCTCATTGAAACAGTCTTCAACTGGCCGGGCGTCGGTTTCCTCATGAGCAACGCGATCCTCCGGCGCGACATGCCGATGCTGCAAGGGGCCATTCTCGCCCTAGCCCTGCTGTTCGTGGCCTTGAATCTCATCGTGGATCTACTCCAGACGACTATAGACCCGCGCATGCGGCGTCGTGGTTAAGGACTTCCATGGCAAACGTCTTGACCGATAGTGCGATGATCGACCCCGTCAGTCTGGATGGGGAAACTGCCCTGTCGCCCGGATATTGGTCGAAGGTCGGCAGGCGCCTGCTGCATGATGCTGGCGCCGTCAGTTGTGGCCTGGTGCTCATCCTCCTGCTAGTGGGCATCATAGCCGCGCCCTGGGTTGCCCCTGCCGACCCGTCCCTTGCGAGCATTCTGGCGCGCCTCAAGCCGATCGGCACGACGGCACATCTGCTTGGGACGGACGAACTGGGACGGGACATGCTGAGCCGCCTGCTCTATGGCGGCCGTACCACGTTCCTGATGGGCATTGCACCGGTCCTGATCGCTCTCCTGATCGGGGGCACACTTGGCCTGATCGCAGGCTTTGCTGGACGCGCGACCAACATGGTCATCATGCGCGCCATGGATGTCCTCTATGCCTTTCCGTCCGTACTGCTGGCTGTTGCCCTCTCAGGTGCTCTGGGAAGCGGCGTTGGAAATGCCATTCTCTCGCTGACGCTCGTCTTCATTGCGCCCATCGCCCGCGTGGCGGAGAGTGCCACGACTGAAGTCAGCCATCTCGATTTCGTCGATGCGGCAAGGGCAAGCGGAGCTTCCGGCGCAACGGTCCTGCGGGTCCACGTCCTTGGCCACGTGCTCGGGCCAGTCCTTGTTTATGCCAGCAGTCTTTCGAGCCTCAGCATCGTTCTGGCCGCGGGACTGAGCTTTCTTGGGCTCGGTGTCACACCGCCAAACCCCGACTGGGGTCTCATGCTGTCCACCCTCAGGCAATCGATCTATGTCCAGCCGCTCGTCGTGGCCTTGCCGGGTCTGATGATCTTCATTGCCTCCCTGTGCCTGAACCTGATCAGCGATGCCCTGAGGCGGGCGATGATGGTGAAGCAATGACCGGGAAAATGGTTCTTGACCCACGTGATCGCGGCGGAGCTGCCCAGCCCTTGCTGATCGCCAGATCATTGAAAAAATACTTCCCCGTGAAACGTGGCCTCTTTGGGCGCAGCTCCTACCTGCATGCGGTCGATGACATCTCTTTTTCCATCGGCAAATGCGAGACCATCGGTGTTGTCGGAGAATCCGGATGCGGCAAGTCGACCCTCGCGCGGGTGCTTCTGGATCTCCTGCATCGTGATTCAGGTGAACTCATTTTCGACGGCGAAGCCGTTGGAGGCCTTGGCGGACTGAGCCACCGGGATTTCTGCAAATCGGCGCAAATGGTGTTCCAGGATTCCTATGCTTCCCTCAATCCGCGCCTGAGCATTGAAGAGACCCTCACCTTCGGGCCTGTCTTCCATGGCATGAAGCGCGGTGAGGCCAAGGATCGCGCGCGCGGTCTGCTGAACATGGTCGGCCTCGAACCACGCCGCTATGCGGGTGCCTATCCGCATGAACTGTCTGGTGGCCAGCGGCAGAGGGTCAACATTGCGCGCGCCCTGAGCCTCAATCCACGCCTGCTCGTCATGGATGAGCCGGTCTCCGCGCTGGACAAATCCGTCGAGGCTCAGGTCCTGAACCTGCTGATTGATTTGCGCCAGCGGATGGCACTGACCTATCTGTTCATCTCCCACGACCTGAACGTGGTCCGCTTCATGTCCGACCGGGTCATCGTCATGTATCTGGGACAGATCGTTGAGTTCGGACCGGCGCAATCCGTCTTCAGCCAGGCAAAGCATCCCTACACCCAGGGTCTGCTCGCATCCCGCCTCAGCAATAATCCCGACGAGCGGATCGAATCAGCCCCGCTCAACGGCGATCCGCCAAGCCCCATCGACCCAGCGCACGGTTGCCGCTTTGCTAGCCGATGCCCCCATGTCGAAGACGTCTGTCGCACCCGCACGCCAAGTCTTCCGGATATGACATCAGCAGAGAGCCACGGTGTTGCCTGTCATCTCAGTGACCTCGGCTCAGGTCACAGCAAGGCCATCCAATGACCTTGCTTGACGCTCCCCTGACAGCCGATCATGCGGCTTCGTCGCCCCTGCTCGATGTCGAGCGGTTGAAAGTGACTTTCCGTCGCGACGGAAAGGACGTCGACGCCGTGCGCGACATTTCCTTCCAGCTCGCGCCCGGAAAGGTTCTCTGCATCATCGGCGAGTCGGGATCGGGCAAGAGCGTGACCCTGCGCGCGATCATGCGCCTCCTGCCCGCATCCGTGCGCCTGAAGGGCCGCGTCGCTCTCGGCGGCCATGACATGCTCGCGCTTCCGGAACGTCGGTTGGACAGGCTGCGCGGACCTTTGGTTTCGATGGTCTTCCAGGAGCCCATGAATGCCTTCGACCCTGTCTATACGGTTGGGCAGCAGATCAGCGAAACAATCCAGCGCCACGAAGGTCTCGATAATCGCGCGGCGATGCGGCGCTCCAGGGAGCTTCTAGATCTTGTGCAGGTGCCAAGGTCCGAGGAACGCCTGAACGCATACCCACACGAACTGTCCGGCGGCCTGCGCCAGCGCGCCATGATTGCACTGGCCCTTGCCTGCAAGCCGCGGCTACTGCTCGCAGATGAACCCACGACCGCTCTGGATGCCACGGTGCAAATCCAGATCCTCCTGCTGCTGCGACGGCTGCAGCGAGAACTCGACATGGCGATGATTTTCGTGACCCACGATCTCTCCGTCGGGGCCCAGATCGCAGATGAAGTGGCCGTCATGTATGCGGGGCGGTTTGTGGAGAGCGGGCCCGCCAGCTCGCTTCTACGCTATCCGGGGCATCCTTATACGATGGGGCTGATGGCCTCCTCGGTTGGCGACAAGCCACCCGGCGCGCTTCTAGAGGCCATTCCAGGCCAGCCACCCGATCCCGCGCATGTCGTCAAGGGATGTAGCTTCGCGCCACGCTGCAGCCGCCGCATCGAGGCCTGCCAAGACGGCATTCCGCCACCGGTGGAAATTGCCAAGCATCACATCGCCTGCTGCATCAGGCAGCGCTCTTGAAGACTGCACACATGAAAGGAAACGCCATGCATAAGGTTTCAATTCCACAATCCGTCGTCGACCGCGTGATCGCGCGCCGCGG
>CAISZN010000192.1 GCA_903889985.1 uncultured Hyphomicrobiales bacterium
GTCAGGATGCCGTTGATACGGCTCATGAAGCTCCTCCCCCCGCCGGTCGTGCCAGCGTATTCTCTGGCGCGATCATGGGGGCTTGGGGCGAGGCTGGCAAGGCGCGGCAGGTCGCGATGAAGTGAACCGCCGCCGATGGACCCGCGTAGACGCTCCTGTCAGACTGCTGACGGTCTTTCAGAGGTTCGCCATGGATCGCAGATCCTTTCTCATCATGGGCGCGGCCACAATCGCCAGGCCCGCCTTCGCGCAGGCTCCCGCCATGAGTGCACGCACCTGCTATGCCCTGAGCTTCGATGGGCTTGAGGGCGGCAAGATCCGCCTGGGGGACTATGCCGGCAAGCCGATTCTGGTGGTGAATACCGCATCCCTGTGCGGCTATACGCCCCAATATACTGGCCTGCAGAAGCTGTGGACCTCGCTGAGCCCCAAGGGGCTCGTGATCATCGGCGTGCCCTCGAATGATTTCGGCGGGCAGGAGCCGGGCGATGTTGCTGACATCACCCACACGACGCAAAGCTTTGGCGTGCGCTTTCCCATGGCCGCGAAGGTGGCCGTGCTTGGGCCCGATGCGCACCCCTTCTACAAGTGGGCCGCTGCGGAAAAGCCACGCGAAACACCGAAGTGGAACTTCCACAAATACCTGATCGGCAGGGACGGACATGTGGCCATGTCCATCCCCACTGCGATCGAGCCGACCGATCCGCGCGTTATGAGCGCGATCGAGGCCCAGTTTTCCTCGGGTCCGGCAGCCGGCTGATCAGCCGGCCAGTCCGCGCAGGACCACGAGACCGTCGAGCGCGACACCGCCCTGCGCCCGCAGCAGGAAGGGGTTCACGTCGACGGATTCGATTACATCCGCCAGATCGATGGCGAGCTGGCCAAGGCCGGTGAGAGCCTTTGCGAGCGCGTCGAGATCCAGCGCATCGCTGCCGCGATAGCCGCCTGCGAGCCTGGCCACATGGGTGCGCCCGATGAGGTCGAGCGCCTTCTCCCGCGTGATCGGCGGTACGCAGAAGGCCACGTCCTTGATGATCTCCAGCAGTACGCCGCCTGTGCCGGCCATGGCGATGAGGCCCATCTCCGGATCACGGTGCAGGCCCATCACGAGCTCAAGGCCGCCCTTGACCATCTCGCTCACCAGCATGCCGTCAAGCTTGCCAGCAAACTTATGCGCGACCAGATTGGCTTCGATGCGCGCCCATGCGGTTTCGACGGCGCGCTCGTCGGAGAGGTTGAGCTGAACGGCGCCAACGTCCGACTTGTGCAGCAGGTCAGCGGAGACGGCCTTCAGCACCACCGGATAGCCGATGCGGGTGGCAGCGGCGACCGCTTCGCGTGCGCTGCTCGCAACCACCTCGCGGGCCATGGGGACACCATAGGCGGCGAGCAGGTCCTTCGAACGCACTTCGTCGAGTGCGAAGGTGCCGGTCGCCGCGCGGGCCTGTGCGAGGATCTCCTGCGCGATGGCGGGAAGCGTGGCGCTCTTTCCTGCGCCTGCGGCACCCCTGGCAAGCTCGTCGGCCTCGCTGCGGCGGGCGGCAGAGGCGATGGCGCGCAGGGCCTTGTTGGCCTCCTGCAGGAAGGACACGTGGGGCACGCCGTGGCGAAGCGTGCGGCTGTGTTCGGTCTGTCCGTGCGATGTGAGCGTGACGAAGGAGATGGGCTTGGCGGCCCCTGCGGCCACATAGGCATCGACCAGCTTGATATAGGCCTCGCCACGGGCGGAGCCGGGCTCGCGCGGGATCGCTTCCTGCAGAAGCACCATGTCGATGTTGGGGTCCTCCTGCATGGCGTCGATGCAGGCGCGATAGGTGTCGGCGCTCTGCAGCACGCCAAAGCCGCCGTCGATGGGGTTGGAGATGAGCGAGCCGACGCCGAGTACCTTTTCCAGTTTTGTCACCGTTTTCGGTGCGAGCTTGGGGAAGGTGAGTCCGTTGCGCTCCGCCGCATCGAGCAGCAGGCCGCGATAGGCGCCCGACAGAGTCACCGCGCCGAGGCGGCGCCCACTGGGCGCGCCGGTATGGGCGAGCAATTCGGTAAGTTCCACCGCATCGTCGAGCGTATCGGCGCGGATGAGGCCGATTTCGGCAGCGACCGCATCGAAGGCTGCGACCGTGCCGGCAAGTGAGCCGGTGTGGGCAAGGGCGGCCTTGCGGCCTTCCTCGGACTGGCCGAGCTTCACCGCAATAACAGCCTTGCCCGCATCGCGCGCGAAGCGGCAGGCGGCTTTGAACTTTTCGAGATCGGCCACCGCCTCGACATAGGTGATGATGACCTTCAGCGCCGGGTCCTTCGCGAAGAAGGCGATGTAGTCGGCGACCTGCAGGCCCGCCTCATTGCCCGAGGTGATGAGATAGCGCGCCGACATGCCGCGCTCTTCCAGTGCATGATTGATGAAGATCATCACGCCACCGCTCTGTCCCACGAGCGCCACTTCGCCGGGCGTCATGTTGAGCGGACGATCTTCGGTGAGCGTCACGAATTTCGCGGGCTTGCAGACATTGCCCATGCAGTTTGGGCCCGACACGCCAAGGCCCGTGCGCGCGATGACCTCGCGCAGCTGCTTGCCAAGGATGGCGCCCGCCTCGTCGAAGGCCTCGCCGAAGCCTGATGAAAAGACCGTGGCGCTGCGCGCGCCAGCCTTGGCCGCTTCATCGAGGGTGGAGGGCACGGCACTTGCGGGAATGACTGCGAGGATGTGGTCGGGCGGCTCGGGCAGGGCGGCGAAATCAGGATAGCACTTTGTGCCCATGATCTCGTCGCGCTTGGGATTGATGAGGAAGATCTGGCCCGGAAAGTCGTAGCGCTGCAGGTTGCGCCATGCGCGCAGCGCCCAGTTGCCGGGCCTGTCGCTGGCACCGACAATGGTGACGTTGCGCGGGTTGGTGAGGGCCTCGACCTTCTTGTAGCTCGCTTCGAAATCCACGTTCGTTCCTGTCGTGCGGGTTGGATGATGAAGCTCGCGCCTTAGCGGAACTTCTCCTTGTAGATCTGCTCCCACTTCTCGCCATCCTTGGCAAAGGCATCGGGCGGGAAATAGAGCGGCTTGAAATTGCCGGCTTCGGGCTTGAGGCTCGGCGTCTTGGCCTGAACCGCTGGCATGGCAGGCAGATAGTCCGAAGCGGAGAGCACGGCCTGACCTTCTTCAGACGCGATGAAGTCGAGCAGCAGCCTGCCGGCGTTGGGGTGCTTCGCGCCCTTGACGACGCTCGTCACCTGCATGGGGGCGGCGATGGGATCAAGCTTCAGCCAGTCGACCGGTGCGCCCTTCTGGGCGCTGAGCACCGCGTGGTGATTGAAGATCGCAAGGCCCATGGAATAGTCGCCCTGGATGACGCGATCGAGGATCGCGCGGGCGGTGATGTCATCATTCACGACGCCCTGTGTCGCAAACTTGTCGAGAAAGGCCATCCCCTTGTCCTCGCCAAGCATACGCAGCACGGCGCCGATGAAGATGGGGCCGCCTGCGCTTCTGGCCGTTGACCAGGCCATCTTGCCCTTCAGCTTGGGGTCGAGCAGGTCTTCCAGTGTCTTGGGCGCCTCGGCGGGCTTGATGAGCGTGGTGTTGTAGCCTGGCGTCAGGAAATAGAGGTTGGTCGCGATCCAGAGGCCTTCTGGATCGCGCAGGTCTGCTGGATATTTAGATGCCTGGACCGACACAAATTTGTCGACGAGGCCAGCCTTGGCGACGGCGGGCTCGGTTTCTATGCCATCGAAGACGTCGGCTTGCGGACCACCCGCGCGGGCTTCCTGAATGATCTTCAGGGCGGTGGGCAGGCTGTCGGCGCGGTTATATTTCACCTCGATGCCGGGATATTTTTTCTGGAAGGCATCGACGAGGGGACGCACCGCCTGATTGACGATGAGGGTCGTGTACCAGACGACCTGTCCTTCCTTCTTGGCGGCCGCATAGAGCTCGGCCTCGTCCGCACGGGCGAGGGGAGCCGAGAGAAGGACACAGGCCGCGAGGGCGGTGATTGCTGTCTTGCGCATGACCATTTCTCCCCTCAGCGGAACAGGTCCTTGACGACCTTTGCCCATGTGGGCATCAGCGGATCGACCACGTCGGGCCGCATGTACGTGGCCTTGAAGCCGCCGTCCTCGGGGCGCATGCCGGCCTTCATGGCGGGCACCCTGCGGGAGGCGGGCAAATAGTCGGCGTCCTTCAGGACGGACTGCCCTTCATCGGAGAGCAGGAATTCCACCAGCAGGCGCGCAGCCGCCGGGTGGGGCGCATTTTTCAGGATGCCGAGCGAGTCGAAAGCCACTGGCACCGGCTCCATCACCACCCAGTCGGAGGGCGCGCCCTTGCGCGCGCTGATCACCGTGTGGTTGTTGAACATCATCAGGCCAAGGGGATATTCGCCCGCGATGACCTGATCGAGGATGGCGCGGGAGGAGGCCTCCACATTGACGATCTGCTGCTTGGCGAGCTCGCGCAGATAGGCCATGCCGTCTGTCTCGCCCATGCTCAGCAGGATGTTGCCGACGAAGCCCAGCGCGCCTGCGCTCGAGTTCGGGTTCCAGGCCATCTTGCCCTTCCACTTCGGATCGAGCAGGTCCTTGTAGGTCTTCGGCACATCGGCCTTGGCGACCATCGAGGTGTTGTAGCCAGGTGCGAAGACGAAGAGCAGGAGGGCGTGCCAGGTGCCGTCCTTGTCTTTCATTTCATCGGGATAGTCGCTTGCGTTGGGGATCTCGATCTTGGCCAGCAGGCCTTCACGTTTCAACGGCACATTGACCGTGAGGCCATCGAAGACATCTGCCTGCACGCCGCCAGCCTTGGCCTCATTGAGGAGACGGATGGCGGTCGGACCTTCGTCGTTGCGGGAATATTCCAGCGTGACGCCCGGATATTTCTTTTCGAAGGCGGCCTTCAGCGGCAGCACGACCTGATTGACGATCAGGGTCGTGTACCAGGTGACCTTGCCTTCCTTTTTCGCGGCGTCGATCAGGGCCTGATCGGCGGCCTGCGCGGGCAGTCCCGCAAGGCCCAGCAGGGCCGCGGCCGCGATGCGGCCCAATATGCCTTGTGAAAGCATGAGCATTTCCTGTCCCTGGGTCCGCACTCTTGGATGCGATTTGGATCCAGATTAGGCGGGCAGGCTGCTGCCGACAAGCCGACTGCAGAAGGGATGACCATGGGCGGCTGATCAGCGTCAATTTCCGGTCATGATCACGGCGCTAGTGTGCGCGCATGGTTGATCCGCAGCAGAGCCCGGTCGTCGCCTTTCTGCGCAGCTGCCTTGCGGGGCAGGCGGAGGAAGTCCTGACCCATGGCTCTCACCTGCTGCTGGGCCGGGATCGGGTCTTCAAGCTGAAGCGGCCGGTTTCGCTGGGGTACCTCGACCATTCGACGCCGCAGAATCGGCTGCGCGATTGCGAGGCAGAAGTGCGGCTCAACCGACGCACGGCGCCGGCACTTTATCTTGGCGTTCATCGCATCACCCGAATGGGGGAGGGATTGGCCATGGATGGCGATGGTGAGCTCGTCGATGCAGTTGTCGAAATGCGGCGCTTCCCTGCGGGATGCCTGCTCGAGGATGTCGCGCGCCGTGGCGGACTTTCGCGTGAGATCCTCACGAGGCTGGCTCATGCGCTGGCCCGCTTGCATCGCGACGCGCCAGCGGTGCAGGGCCAGGGGGCTGCGCGCATGGCGGGCGTGCTGGCCATCAATGCGCGCGCCTTCGCGCAGACCGGCCTGATTCAAGAGCCGGTGGGGCGGGATCTTCCAGCGCTCTCTCACGCGGAACTGGCGCGCCACATGACATTGCTGGACTACCGTGCCCGCGCCGGCAAGATCCGCCGTGGTCATGGTGATCTCACACTGCGCAACATCTGCCTCATCGACGGCGAGCCTGTTCTCTTTGATTGCCTCGAATTCGATGATGAGCTGGCGACGACCGATGTGCTCTATGATCTCGCCTTCCTGCTCATGGACCTTTGGCACCGGGGCCTGCAGGATGCGGCCAACTGGCTCATGAACCGCTATCTCGACGAGCTTGACGAGAGCGATGGTCTGGTGCTGCTGCCCTTCTTCATGGCGGTGCGGGCCATGGTGCGTGCCCATGTCGCAGAATCCCTTGCAAAGAGCGGCGGAGACGGCGGAGCCCATGCGGAAGCGCTGGTCTATGCGGCGACATCGCAGGACCTTTTGTATGCGCGTTCGCCGCGCTGCATCGCCATTGGCGGGTTCAGTGGTTCGGGCAAATCGACGATGGCGGCGTCTCTTGCAAGCCACGTGGGCGCAGCGCCCGGTGCGCGGATCCTGTCCAGCGATCGCATCCGCAAGGCGCGCTTTGGCGTGCCTGCGGGGGAGCGATTGCCCCAGACAGCCTATGCGCCGGACGTGTCGCAGGCGGTTTACGGCGAGATGTTCGAGCGTGCAGCGCTGCTCCTGTCTCAGGGCAGCAGTGTCGTGCTCGACGCAGTCTTCGATCGCGCCGAGGACCGCGCGCAGGCAAAAGACATGGCGGAGCGTGCGGGCGTTGCCTTCAACGGTCTCTGGCTGGATGCACCGCGCGCGCTCGCGGCCTCACGCATCAGTGCCCGGCGGGGCGATCCTTCCGATGCAACCGTTGCTGTCCATGACCTGCAGCGGGCAAACGGCCATGGAGTCCTCGACTGGATCATCCTCGACTCGGCACGATCCGTGCAGAGCCTTGTGTCATCGTCACTGACGATGATGGAGATCTGACGGGGCGTGTCGGCCTTGCGTAAAAGGCCATCGGGTAAGTGGGTGCAAGATGACCATTCACATGACAGCGCCAAAGAAGGCGCAATCCTATCCCCTGTTTGAGGTCAAGCTGGTGTCAGCGACACGGATTGCAATCCGCCAGCGGACCGAGGGGCATGTTTATGTCTTTGCTTTCGATCAGGCGCATGCTGCGCTCGCGACACTTAAAGTGAACGAATCGTCGTCAGCTCGCTATTCGCCAGCCTATTTCGAAGAGGAAGCCTGGCGCTTTGCTGATGGTGCTGCCCGGCGCATGGGGCTTTTATGCCCCACGCAGCCTGCAGCTTGAGATCAGCGCAGATAGGTCCAGACGGCTCCGACGACCATGAAAGCCGAGATGATCGCGACGAAATCGAACGCCTTGCCGGTGCTTTGAAAAGCTAAGGCTCCAGAGCGGAGAGTAGGCCGCATGACATGGCTCCTTGTGACAGGCTGTGTTCAGCCATTGTTCATATATGGGGGCGGCATGCCTTTTCGTCGAGGCGAAACATGTGACAAGGGTGCACAAAGTGTTGATGCACCGCCTTGAATTTCAGCATTACTTCGTGAACTAACGAACCGGAACAATCACGCCTTCGCGCGGTGCGACGTTTAAATCGACGCAGTTCCGCCGTCCCGAGTTGATGCAGTTTTCCATCTTTTCGTGATCGAAGAACAACTTGGTCGTGAAAATGGCAAACAAAACCAGGGCACCGATGCCAAGGGTCGCGATCAGATTGACACGCGCCCTGTGCTTATAGTCGGTCTGATCGTGATGGGGCTCATTGCCGCTCATTTGTTCAGTCTCTCGCAACAATTTGAGTCAGTCTGCGCTCAAGACGGGCCATCAGCCCGTCAAGCTCACGCAGGTCGTCCGAATCGAGCTTGGGTCCGGGGGCCCGCAGGCTGGCATTCTCGATGGCGCCCCGGCGGCGCAGGACTTCCTTGCGCAGGGCAAGGCCGATGCCCGCCTGCTGCTCGTGGCGGACCAGCGGGAGATAGGCGTCGAAAAGATCTTCAGCGCCTTCGAAATCGCCAGCAAGCCCCATGCGGGCCAAACCGACCAACATTTCCGGATAGGCAAAACCCGTCATGGCGCCGTCTGCGCCACGGCGCATTTCCTGAGGCAGGTGCAGGCCGCCATTGCCGCACAGGATGGAGATGCGGCGCCGCTCCTTGCCATCGCAGGCCATTCTTATCTGGCTCAGCTTGCGCAGGCCGGGCGAGTCCTCGTGCTTGAACATGACGATGGAGGGATGCCGGTCA
>CAISZN010000193.1 GCA_903889985.1 uncultured Hyphomicrobiales bacterium
CCATATGGGACGGACGGGTGAGCCTCGCCTCAGCAAACGAGATGCAACAGGATCATGATTTTAATTTTCCGGTGCGCCCTAAGCGACCTGGAGACGCACGTGCCAACGCCTAGGTCAGTCAAGATTGATTTCGCCATTTAATGCCGCACTCAATCCTGTCTGTCAGCGCGAATGCCCAAATTTTGGAAGGCCTAGTGCCCTTTCACGAAATAAGAAATTGATATGCTGGCCCTGCCATTGGTGGCGGCGGAGACATCCAGTTTTTCCTGCTCGCCATCAATTTCTGTCGTCCAGTTGAAGTTCGATCGACCAGATTCGGAATCCAACTTTGTTGATTGCGGATCCGGCAAGGCCGTCTTGCTCTTGATGACGGCCATAATTGAAGGGCCGGCGACATTGCTGGCTGAGAGCGAGCAGCTGACCTGATAGTGCGTGCGAGGCCCTTCGAAGTAGGTTGAGATGCCAAAATTCGAGTCCTGGTCCCGGAGCTTCCAGGAATGTATATCGTCATAGTTGCGCGTTGGGTCATCGGCAGGGACCGGACCATGTTGATGGATATAGCCAAGACCTCGTGCCAGTGTGTCGAGAGCCTCTGCTGATGCCGGCTTCTTCGCACAGGTCTTGGCAAACAACTCGACCAGTCTCACTGCATTGTCATTGTCGTCTGCGGAGGCGGCCCCAATCCCCAGGACTCCCAAGACCATGACTGCACAAGGCAATAGAAAACGCATGTGCTCGCCCTTTGATTGCGATGACGTCACCAGCATAGGCCCGAGCCTGAAGCTGGACCAGTGTTAACTTTCAGCCGGGACCTCCGTTCCACCGACGATGCGGAGGCAAGTTCAAGACGACCCGAAGCATCGAAAAGCAAAAGGACGTTTCAGCACAATCAAGCTCCCTGCCTTCCAAGCGCGTCGAGATCTTTCAGCCAGCCGCTCCGCTTTTCGGCGGAAGCGGTCTCGATCATTCCAAAAAGAGATTCCCGAACTGGCGTGATGCCGACGAATTTGAGGATGTTTCGTTCGAGGGCCTTGAGCCCATGCGCACAGAAATACCAGCGGTAGGCCAGCACAGGCATCCCCATGGTCATCACGATCCGCGCCGAGCGGCCTGACAGAAGCATCTTGGCTTGACCACCTGGCATGTAGACAAAGGCAACGTTCGGCCGAATGACCTGTTCGAGAAATGCTTTCAGCAGGGCTGGCATGGTCCCGAGCCAGAGCGGGAACAGCAACACAATGTGATCAGCCCATTTTAAATCTTCCGCAGCATCCTGAAGCGACGCAGGCACATCGCCGTGCTCAAATTCCTGTTGGGTGCGCAGGATCGGAACATCAAGTTGAGCGACTGAGACGCGTCGAACGTCATGGCCTGCCGCAACGGCGCCCTTGCAATAGGCCTCCTCCATGGCATTCAACAGATGGCCACCGGCCGGATCAGGGTGGCCCTGAATGACGAGAATATGCTTGGCCATGGCGTGTCCCTCTGGAGATCAAGCTGTAGCGAGCAACAAGCCTGTCCATCACGGTGACACCTTCAGAGGGTGGGCGCAAACGCATTCACGTCCAAAAAAGCGTGGCCATATTTAAGTTCTGTCGCACTCAACCAAGGTCCAAGCTTGCTGCTCGACGCCCGCAGATCAGCTTCGAGAGAAGATCGAAGCGACATGCAGGTTTTCCAGAGTGAAGCGCACTCCCGAAAAGGCCCTTGCTTCCAAGCAGCCAGCGTGCAGAATTTCTCCAAACGCCCTTCCCAAGGGGCTCGAAAGGGAGGATCTCCGTGGTCGACTTTACGCTCAATGGCGAAAGACGCAGCGTCGAAGCAGGCGAGGATATGCCCCTGCTCTGGGTGCTGCGCGAGACCATCGGTCTCACCGGCACCAAGTTCGGCTGCGGCATTGCTCAATGCGGTGCCTGCACGGTGCATGTGGATGGTGCCCCCGTGCGCTCCTGCGTGACGACCATGGGTCAGGTCGAAGGCCGCAGCGTGACCACCATCGAGGGTCTCTCCAGGGATGGAACCCATCCCCTGCAGAAGGCCTGGATTGCCGAACAGGCGCCCCAATGCGGCTACTGCCAGTCGGGACAGATCATGAGCGCCGCCGCCTTGCTCACGCAGACGCCCAAGCCGAGCCGCAAGCAGATTGTCGACCACATGAACGGTAATATCTGCCGTTGTGGCACCTATCACCGCATCATCGCCGCCGTCGAACGCGCTGCGCGGGAGGGCTGACCATGACCGATCATCTCAGCTCCAAGGCACCCACCCGCCGCACTGTCCTGAAAGGCGCCGGCACTTTTACTCTTTGCATGAGCCTTGCCCCTCAGGCCGGGCAGGCACAGGCGGGCAAGCAGCCCTATGCCCCCAATGTCTGGCTGACCATTGATCCGGACGGCACGGTGACCATCATGTCGCCCGCCGCTGAAATGGGCCAGGGCACCATGACCGCCCTGCCCGTCATCATCGCCGAGGACCTTGATGCGGACTGGAGCCGCGTGAAAATCGTGCCCTCGCCCCTCGATGCGAAGAAATACGGCAATCCCTATTACAATAACTCGCTCGCTTTCGCGTCGAGCATGACGGTCAGTTCCTATTACACGCCGCTGCGCATCGCCGGCGCGCAGGCCCGCCGCGTGCTCATGCTAGCTGCCGCAGAGCGCTGGAACGTGCCGCTTGGCGAGCTCACCACGGAACCTGGTGTCGTCGTGCATACGGCAAGCAAACGCCGCCTGACCTATGGCGAGATCGCCAGCTTTGCCAGCGCCCCCGAAAAGCTCCCCGAGATCAAGGAAAGCGAGCTGAAGCCTTTCGCTGCCCTGCGCCTGATCGGCAAGGCGCTTGCGCGTGTCGATATTCCTGCGAAGACGAACGGCAGCGCGCGCTATGCGATGGATGCTCGCGTCCCCGGCATGATCTATGCCGCCGCCCTGCAATGCCCCTGGCATGGCGGCGCGCCCGACAAGGTCGATGACTCCCGCGCCCGTGCCATGCCCGGTTTCATCGATGTTGTGCGCCTGCCAAATGGTGTCGGCGTCCTCGCCCGCACCCCGCTCGAAGCCTTTGCCGCCAAGAATGCCCTCTCCGTGACCTGGACGGAAGCCGCGGCAGCCCATTACGACAGCGAGAAGGTACTCGCCGCCTATCGCAGCATCGCACGTGACAAATCAGCCCGCGGCGTCGATTTCGCCGCTCAGGGGGATGTCGAGGCAGCTGCGAAAGGCGCCAAGCGCATCCTGACGTCAGAGTTCCAGACGCGTCACGTCTATCACGCGCAGATGGAGCCATTGAACGCGACTGCCTCGGTCTCGGCGGACGGCAAATCGGCTGAAGTCTGGTGCGGTACGCAGGGGCCGTCGGGCGTCATCGGCGGTGTCGCGCAACTGCTTGGCACGACACCCGACAAGATCACCTGCCACCAGCATTATCTGGGCGGCGCCTATGGCCGGCGCTCACAGATCGAGGTGGTGCTTGATGCAGTCTTGCTCGCAAAGGCAGCAGGCAAACCCGTGAAGCTGATCTGGCAGCGGGAGGACGATCTCAAGGGTGGGCGCTTCCGTCCGGCCACCTCGCATTATCTCGAAGCCGCACTCGATGAGCACAACCGCATCACAAGCTGGCATCACCGCGTCGTTGCAGAGAGCGTGATCGCCTATACATCGCCCCCCGCCCGCCTCGAGCAGATTGGCGGCAAGGACCATATCCTGATGAAGGGCTCTCCCGTGGTGCCCTACGATATCGCCAACAAGCGCGCTGAGTTCGTGCGCCAGCAGCATGGCATCCGCCTGTCGCCGTGGCGTGGTGTCGGCGTCGGCCACAACCTGCCCGCCATCGAAGGCTTCGTGGATGAAATTGCCCGCGAAGTCGGCAAGGACCCGCTTGAGCTGCGCCTTGAACTTACGGCGAAGTCACCCCGCGCCCGCCACCTTCTTGAAGTGGTTGCGCAGATGTCCGACTGGCAGCGCAAGCGCACGGATACGGCATTGGGGATTGCGCTTGAAGAGAAGGATGAAACCCTGGTTGCAGGTGTCGCCGAAATCTCCCTCGACCGCTCAACCGGACTGATCAAGGTCCACAATATGTGGGCGGCCATCGACTGCGGTGTCTGCGTTCAACCCTTCAACACGATGACACAGATCGAGGGTGGCATCATCTATGGCATAGGCCATGTGCTGCGTGAGGAGATCACCCATTTGGATGGGCGGGTACAGCAGTCGAATTTCTCCGACTATAAGGTCATGAGGATGGAGGACATCCCAAGCGTCGAGGTAAAAGTTGTCTCCACCGACAACAAGCCGACCGGTGTTGGCGAAGATGGCGTTCCCCTGACCGGAGCAACGATCGGCAATGCGTTCTTTGCCCTGACCGGCGTGCGTCTGCGCGAATTGCCCATGACCCCTGCACGCGTCCTGGCAACCCTCTCGCAAGGGCCGACTTGAAGGTCTGGCTCACGGCGTTTGCGCGCTGTCCTTGAGCCAGGCCTCTTTGAGAGCCATGATGAGAATGAAGCGCGTTTGCAGATAGAGTTCGCTGCTCAGTCCCTCCACCACCGCCTCGCTGACGTCCTGGATGAGACGGATTATCAGATCGACCTGCATTGCACTCGAGCGGATTGCAGACAGATCAACGTCGAAGGGTTCGAACTCATCGGGCTTTCTGACACCTCGCCTGGCCCGATATTTCTGCGTACGCTCCCATAACAAGAGGTGGGCCATCAGGCCGAGCACAGTGGTTGGCGAACCCGAGGCCGAGGTCTGTGCCTCATCGGGAACCGACCATTGCATCAATTGGGCGAGCGGCATCGGTCTCGCGATTCCGAAGCCCTGCCCGCAGTCAGCGCCAAACAACCGTGAAGCCTCGATGAGACCGCGATTTTCGAGGCCTTCCATCGTCACCGGCACATGAACGTCATGTGCGAGGTTGGTCAGGTGATACATGAATTCCAGCGCACGCCATGGCCGCTCGCTCGCGCGCCGCACGAGTGCCTGATCAATCTTGACACCATCGAAGCCAATGCGGTCGAGACGCAGCAGGGAACTGTGCCCGGCACCCAGGTCATCCTGCACGATCTGCAACCCGATGGCGCGCAGGTCTGCGATGGCTTGCTCCATTCTGGCTGCATCGAGCAATTCCGAGGATTCGAGCACTTCCAGAATGAAATCGCGACCGGATCTTCCATGCTTTTCGAGCAAACGGCGGATGGTTGACAGATAATTTGGATCGCCCAATCCATCAGCAGGCAGATTGACGGAGATACGAGCTGACTCATAGCGGCGATCGTTGCGCAGCTGCAGAAGGTCAAGACAGGCTCGCTCAAAGCCAAGCTCAAACAGCCGATGCAATCCGCTGCGGCCAAGAGCCGGCAGAAACGCCCCCGGCGGAATGATTTTGCCATCAGCCTCGCGCAGCCGCGCAAGAGCTTCGAGATGTGCGACGTCGCCGGATTTCAGATTAATGATGGGCTGATAGAAAATCTCGACATGTCCTGTCTCCATCAGCTGTATGTAGTGGCGTCGCATGACCAGCGGGATGACGGTAGACGTCTGGAACTGACGCATCGCGTGCCCCAGCGCCTGCTGCAGATAGCGAAGGATCAAAGCCCGGCTCACACCGCTGAAATAGCCAGGCACATCGCTATAGAGCGACAGCAAGGCAAAAGGCTCGCCCTGGTTGTCGAGCAGGGGTACAGCTGCTGACGAGCGAAATCCAATGCGCCTGCGTAGATCACTCCAGAGATCAACGGTTGAATCTGTTAAATTTGATTCGCTGACCTTTATGGTGCGCGATCGCCATGCCCTGCCCGCAGGACCATTCCCCCCCACGCTGGCGGCATCGATTGAAAACATCGGGGCGACGCCATTCAGGAGGGCCAGGGCATATTCGCGCCCGCGCTCTCCGCCTGACGTCTCAATCTGAAGTTCACCGCGCTCATCCGGCCGCGAAAAAAGAATTCCGCTGATCCCATCGAAGGCAGTCAACGCATCGGAAACATTGGAAATCAGGTCGGTCAAATTGCCGGACGATTCGATATGCCGGTCGACAGCAATAAACAACTGACTGACACGCGACTGATATTCGTGATGGCTTCTGGCCTGACAGGTCAAATCGATCATCAGGCGATGGGCGACGCAGATATTCAGCGTATCGCGTTCATCGGGCTGCAGGTCATCTTTCAGAGAATCCAGAAGGAACCGATAGACGAATTTGTGGAATTTCGTCACCAGGGCAAGATCGAAGGAGGACAATTCGTGGGTTCGCCCAATTTCAAGCGCGATCGCACGATGCTCGCTTTCGTCAGTATCGGCATCGAAAACAATGCGCAGATGGCGATGCTCAGATACGATCAGGTCCTGTTGTTCATCGGGAGAATAGCGTGACTAAAGTTCAGCAAACTCGGGCGTGAGCTTAAGGTCTTCAATCGAGGCTGCGATGGCTCCCAACAGTACGCCCTGAAGCCTCACTTGTGCCCTGGCAAGAATATCCGCATAGCGCCCTCCATAGGGCGCGATATCGAATTGAGCCAAGCCTGTGCTGGGCATCTGTAGCACCCTCGTTGCTGTTCAGCGTAAGGGCTGCCATTCCGGAGACCCGCGCCGAAGAAAGATCAATAAGCCGATGATCAGCTAACTGATTGTCAGCATATTAGATCCGAGCGACAAGGTGAACTGCTTTAAATGCTACGCTTCTGGTGCGTGAATACATGAAATCCCAGCGGCTTAAATGCGCTGCTTCCGCTTGATGGTGAATGGCTGGCCCTGAAGTACATGACCTTGGCCATGGCGATATTGATGGCCACCATGAAGCGGATACAGCGCGAAAACCCTTCAAGACAGAACGGCAGGCGTCGAAACGCCTGCCGCCTTTCCAACTTTATGACGTTCAGCGCAGGCCCTTGGCCTGCGCCTCCTCGATGATCTTCAGCAGCCGCGGCGGCGACATGGGCAGGGATGTCGGCCGGATGCCAACCGCTTCACCAATTGCATTGGCGATGGCCGCCATCGCAGGTGTCAGAGGCACCTCTCCGACACCACGCAGACCGAAGGGATGCTTCGGATTGGGCACTTCGACGATGACTGTATCGATCATTGGCACATCGGATGCCACCGGCATGCGATAGTCGAGGAAGCCTGCATTCTGCAGCCGTCCGTCAGCGCCATAGACATATTCCTCGTTCAGCGCCCAGCCGATGCCCTGCACCGCAGCGCCCTGGAACTGACCCTCGACCTGCGCCGGGCTGATGGCCTTGCCCGCGTCCTCGACGATCGTGTAGCGCTTGACCGCAACAAGACCTGTCTCCTTGTCGACTTCCAGATCGACAATGTGAACCGCAAAGCCTGGTCCTGCGCCCGTGACATTCATCTCCGAATGCCCGGAGATGGAGCCCATGGTGTAGGTCGTCTTGCTGGCGATGTCCTTCATGGA
>CAISZN010000194.1 GCA_903889985.1 uncultured Hyphomicrobiales bacterium
ACGATGGCCAGCAGAACCTGAACGTAGAGAACCTTGTACCAGGGCTTCCGGCCCGGCAAGGACGAAACTGATGCGGACATGACGCCTCTGTCGTTGTGCCCTTGTGTCGGGCGATGCCTGTATCTTGTGGGGGCGGAAAAGCCGCGCACCGGTACCAACTTAGGAACTGCCTTCACGGAACCGTCAAGACAGAGCGGAGCGGTTGTTATTACACTTTTGTCGGAGGACCAATAACCAGGCACTGGAAAATACTGCCATCATGAATAGACGAAAGGAGCCCAATACGGGCAATCATCGGACCTAGGCGATGATCTCAGGAAGTCTATTACGTTCCAGCGCCTTCATTTTATCTCGACTTCACAGTGCGATGCTCCCTCGCCTTGACTACTTTTGATCCATGCCGTTCAACTGCTGCACTGCACCATTTGACATTGCTGCCCGACAATCCGCATGCGATGAAGCGCAGGACGAAAGAAGGGCTGAAAACCGCTGGACCCCCGACCTGACAGATCATCGGTCCCGCATTCCAGCCCAAGATGCAGGTTGAGATCCATCTTCAGAGCAGCACAGGCATCCCAAAAACAGCTGTGCTGTGGATTTCCCATGGTGTTGGGATGGTAATGGCCATCCGGGCCCTTACCTTGTACGTAACCCCACAATAACCCGCCCCCGGACATCGCGCCCATGAAGTCGCCGAAAACTCCTGCCCGTGCCAAACCGGCAGGTCCGCAAAAACCACGCAAGAGCTCGGATGCGATTGATTCCGGTGGCCCGACGTTACCTTTTGCAGGGCGAGCGCCCGATCAGCGTTCCATCACCATTCGGGGCGCGCGTGAGCACAACCTGAAGAACGTCGACCTGACCATTCCCCGGGACAAGCTCGTCGTGTTCACAGGCCTCTCGGGATCGGGCAAGTCGTCGCTGGCCTTCGACACGATCTATGCGGAAGGCCAGAGGCGCTATGTGGAGTCGCTGTCGGCCTATGCGCGGCAGTTTCTGGAGATGATGCAGAAGCCGGACGTCGACCAGATCGACGGACTCTCCCCTGCGATCTCCATCGAGCAAAAGACGACATCCAAGAATCCGCGCTCGACGGTCGGCACGGTCACGGAAATCAATGATTACATGCGCCTGCTGTGGGCGCGCGTGGGCATCCCCTATTCGCCGGCGACAGGGCTTCCCATCGAGAGCCAGACGGTGAGCCAGATGGTGGATCGCGTTCTGGCCTTGCCGGAGCGCACGCGCCTCTATCTGCTGGCGCCCGTCATCCGGGGCCGCAAGGGCGAGTACCGCAAGGAAATCGCGGAATTCCAGAAGAAGGGCTTCCAGCGCCTCAAGATTGACGGGAAATATTACGAGATTGCAGAAGCGCCCGTGCTCGACAAGAAGCTGAAGCACGACATCGATGTGGTCGTCGACCGGATCGTCGTGCGCTCTGATATCGGTGCGCGCCTTTCTGAATCTCTCGAGACCGCGCTCGAACTCGCCGACGGCATCGCCATCGCGGAATATGCGGATGACAAGGATGCGAAGGGTGAGCCCCTGCGCGTCACCTTCTCCTCGAAATTCGCCTGCCCGGTGTCCGGCTTCACGATTTCGGAGATCGAGCCGCGCCTCTTCTCGTTCAACAATCCCTTCGGCGCCTGCCCGACCTGCAGTGGCCTTGGCTCGGAGCAGAAGATCGACGCCGATCTGGTTGTGCCCGATAGCAAGGCGACCCTGCGCAAGGGCGCCATTGCGCCCTGGGCCAAGTCGTCGTCACCCTATTACCTGCAGACCCTGGAGGCCCTGGCGAAGGCCTATAAATTCCGCCTCGATACGCCTTTCGAGGACCTGCCCAAGAAAGTGCGTGACGTCATCCTGTTCGGGACCGGCGACGACATCGTGCGCTTCTCCTACGATGACGGCCTTCGCGCCTATGATGTGAAGAAGCCTTTCGAAGGGGTCGTTCGAAATCTCGAGCGCCGCTATCTGGAAACGGAGAGCGAGTGGGCCCGCGAGGAAATCTCGCGCTACATGTCCGCCAAGCCCTGCGCGGCCTGCAAGGGATTCCGTCTGAAGCCCGAAGCGCTCGCGGTCAAGATCAACCACCAGCACATTGGCGAAGTGTCCGAGCTGTCGGTCAAGGATGCCGTGGTATGGGCGACCAACCTGCCCAAGCATCTCGACAAGAAGCGCAATGAAATTGCCGCCCGAATCCTCAAGGAAATTCGCGAGCGCCTGATCTTCCTGCAGGACGTCGGGCTTGAATACCTGACGCTCGCGCGCGCGTCCGGCACGCTGTCAGGCGGTGAAAGCCAGCGCATCCGTCTCGCCTCGCAGATCGGGTCGGGCCTTACGGGTGTTCTCTATGTGCTGGACGAACCCTCGATCGGTCTGCATCAGCGCGACAAAGAGCGCCTGCTGGAAACCC
>CAISZN010000195.1 GCA_903889985.1 uncultured Hyphomicrobiales bacterium
AATGACGAGCAGGGCAAGGGCGGCGAGGGCTTCCCGCCCTTCACCTATGCCTGCCGCCCGCCGGGCGCCTATCACGGCCCCTTCCGCTCGGATGGCGGCTGCATCCTGCTTGAGATGCACTATTACGATCCGGTCTGAGACAATCAGAAGGGCTCGACGTCCCGCAGCGCCGGGATCACAGGCTCGCCGATATGGCGGATGACGCGCGGCCCATCCGCCTTGTCGGCGGAAGCGGCCATCTTGCCGCAGGTGGCCGATGTGCTAGAGACCGGCAAAGCTGAAGGAGATGATCATGGAAGAACTAGAAGTCGTCGCCGGTCCCTATGTGTTCGGAGCCCGGTTCGAAGACCAGAATGCACCGGAGACCTGTGCGGCCTTCCGCGCGCGCCTGCCTTTCGAAAGCCAGGTCATCCATGTGCGCTGGAGCGGCGAGGGTGTCTGGATTCCGCTTGGCGATCTGGAATTCGGCGTCGGCTATGAGAATGCCACCAGCTACCCCTCTCCCGGCCAGATCATCCTCTATCCCGGCGGCGTCAGCGAGACCGAGATCCTGCTCGCCTACGGTGGCGTGCAGTTTGCCAGCAAGGCGGGCCAGCTCGCGGGCAACCACTTCATCACCCTGACGTCCGGCCTCGAAAACCTCGTGCCGCTCGGCAAGATGACGCTCTGGCAGGGCGCCCAGAAGATTACCTTCCGCAAGAAGTGAACGGAACGGAGCCGCTGCCTTGCGCGACGGCGGCTCCGGTGACCCTATTTGGGAAGCCTGAAACTGGCTTATTTAGCGTAAGTGAGTAATTTTGGTATATTTACCTAATTTATAAGGTCTATATTCCTCATCCATCATCGACCGGATGCTCTTCAAAAATCGCTGCAAGCGCTCGAGACCTTAGTCAGGCTTATGGCTCAGGCGACCGGACCCGCATTTTTTACCCGGGCCCCGACCAATTCTCTCACGGCATCGGCAAGCTCGCTGATCGTGAAGGGCTTGCGAAGAACCAGTCTGCCACGCAGATGTCCGGGCTGACGCGGATCGAAGCCCGTCATCAGGCCGACGGGCAAGCAGGGATGAAGCTTTTCGATTTCCTCGGCGAGTGTCCATCCGTCCATGCCGGGCATGACAATATCCGCAAGCACTGCGTCAATTCTCTCCGCGCTGCTCAGGATCGTCAGGGCGAGTTCGGCAGTCGGCGCGTCTTTGACCCCGTAGCCGAGACTGCGCAGGACTTCGATCGTGAAGTTGCGAACTGCCATGTCGTCTTCGACCACGAGCACGATTTCACCAGCACTGGCCCGTGGGTCGCCCTCATCCTTGACGGGCTGGCGCGTCGGTGGCTCCGCGGCCAGCGGCAGGATCAGGCGCACATTCGTGCCCGCACCCGGAGCAGATCGAATCTGCATCTTGCCGCCGGACTGCAGGATGAACCCGTGAACCTGACTGAGTCCAAGCCCGGTGCCCTGACCCGGCGGTTTTGTGGTGAAGAAGGGTTCAGCTGCCTTTTCGAGCACCTCACTCGTCATGCCCACGCCCTGGTCGCGGACGCAGATGAGCGCATAGCTGCCCTCGGCAAGCTGGAGCTGCTGCGCCTCCAGTCCGCGGATCTCCAGCTTTTGCGCAGACAGGCTCAGACATCCGCCATCGGGCATGGCATCGCGCGCATTCATGCAGACATTCAGCAAGGCGGATTCGAACTGGCTGCGGTCGATATCGATCCACACCCGCTCCTCGGCCTGATCAATACAGACCTCGATGGATGGCCCGACGCTGAGGCGCGCCATGTCAGCGAGGTCGAAAAGTGCTGCATGAGCATCCAGCCGCTCGGGGGCAAGGGACTGCTGGCGGGCGAAGGACATGAGCCGCCGCACCAGGACAGCACCACGCTCGGCACCCAGAAGCGCCCGCGACACGAGCTGCTGCTCGCGCGATGCATCAAACGGCAGGCGCTTGCGCAGGAGTTCAAGCGAACCGAAAATGACGGCCAGCAGATTGTTGAAATCATGCGCCACGCCACCGGTGAGGCGCCCGAGGGATTCGAGTCGCTGGGCATGATGGAGCTGGGATTCAAGCTCACGCCGATGTTGCGTTTCCGCCTGCAGCTTGATGAGCGAAGCATATTCCCGTCGCTGCAGGCGCAGTGCAAAACCGATCAGAACGAGAAGGCCCAGGACGGCAGGGATGCCAAAGTACAGATGGGAGACGACCTGGCTGTGCCACGCCCGGATCGCGACGCCCGTATCGAAGGTGACCAGCACATAGGCGGGATAATGCTCAAGCTTGCGAAAGGCCACGATCTCGTCGTTTTCACCTGAGCGAGAGGCTTGTCGATAGATGCCGCGGTTTCCGGCCTTGATGGCCGCCTGAAATTCAGGGCCTTTGCGGTCCACCCTGGTGAGGTCATCTGGCTTCGGATAGTTGGCGAGGACTGTCCCATCTGTTCGGGTCAGCGACAGGGCGGCGAAACCACCTCCGGCAACACTCTTGTAGAACGTGCTGAAATAATCAGGCTCGATTGCCAGCGCGGTCACCCCACGGAAGACCCCGTCCACTTCCCGCCGTCTGCTCAGCCGGAAAAAGACAAGGCTGGGGTCCACACGCCCATGCAGTGGCTCACTGATGTAGAAGGCACCCGGCGGCTCTTGTTGATTGAGATGCACGGAAAAATAGGTCCGGTCTGCAAGCGGGATCCCGCGGGGGGCAATCTCGAAATTGGTAACGATGAGAGGATGTCCTTCAGCATCGATGACCCAGATGTCCTGCAATTGGTCGAGAGCTTCCGCGATGGCCTTCAGGCGCGGCCATAGCTCATGCTGGCGAGCGATGATCTCGGGGTCCGACAGGCCGAAGAGAATCTGGTCCACCTGCGTGGCGACGATATCCTGCGTCTCGAACACTTTTAAGGCATGTTCGTGCAGGAGATCCGCCATTCGCAGGGTGCGTTCACGCGCTTCAGCAAAGGTGGACTGATATTGGGTATATGACAGGATGGCCCAGGCGAGGAGCGGACCAATCAGAACGACGGCAAAGATAACCTTCAGGGCCCTTTCGGGCCCTCTCGGCTGCTGCGATCTGGGGATGCTGTTGGGCAAGCTGGAACTCTGCAAGGGCCCAGCATCATCCCGGCTTGTGCGCGCTAAAGCAAGGGTGATGGCCCGGCGCAACACCGGGCCATCGCTGGATTCAGGCAGCGTGGCGAAGCTGGCGCGTTGACGCGATCTTGAACTGACCGATCACGTCGCCAAGTTCGGACGCCTGGCTTGCAAGCTGGCGACTGGCGGCCGTTGTCTCTTCGACCATGGCCGCATTCTGCTGGGTGACTTCATCCAGCGTATTGATCGCAACACTGACTTCCTGGATGGCATCGGACTGGTCGCGGGTCGACAGGGCAACCGCCTCGACGAATTCGACAAGGACCTGGATCTCCTTGGCGATGGCTTCAAGCGAGGTTCCCGTTTCCTGGACGAGGCCCACACCGGCTCCCACTTCCTGCGCGGCCGCATTCACGAGCGTCTTGATCTCGCGCGCGGCCGAGCCCGATCGCTGCGCCAGTTCGCGAACCTCCTGGGCCACCACCGCGAAGCCCCGTCCCGCCTCACCGGCGCGGGCTGCCTCGACACCGGCATTGAGCGCCAGCAGGTTGGTCTGGAAGGCCATCTCGTCAATGACCGTGATCGTGGTCGAAACCGCCTGTGACGAGGTCTCGATCCTGCGGATGGCCTCGATGGCGCGCTCCACGACGTCGAGCGAATGGACGGCGGACTGGCCAGCCTTGGTCGCAACCGCTCGGGCCGAAGAGGCCTGCTCGGAGGTCTTGCGCACCGTGTTGGTGATCTGCTGCAGGGACGCGCTCGTCTGCTCAAGGGTGGCCGCCTGATGCTCGGTGCGCCGCGACAAATCCTCGGAGGCATCCGCAATCTCGCGCGAACCGGTGCCAACGCTGCTGGTCATCTGCTTGACTGAGCCCATGCTC
This sequence comes from uncultured Hyphomicrobiales bacterium, assembly GCA_903889985.1. Classification (GTDB taxonomy): domain Bacteria; phylum Pseudomonadota; class Alphaproteobacteria; order Rhizobiales; family Beijerinckiaceae; genus Terripilifer. The sequence goes on from CAISZN010000195.1 coordinate 3,966, forward strand.
GTTTGCAGTGACTCCATCGCCGCATTGAAGTCCCGACGGAGCTGATCGTAGGCTCCGGTGAAGACCTCATCGATGCGATATTCGAGATCGCCGCGCGCCAGATTTTCAAGACCACGGGCGAGACCTGCAACCACCTCACGACGTTCTTCGTCGGTGGCATTGCGCTCGGCCTCCTGCAGGCCCCGCTGACGCTCGGCGTCCTGACGCTGCTTCTCTTCGCGCTCGCTGGCGGCAAGACGATCGAGCAGGGACTGTCGGAAGATGCCGACCGACTGCGCCATTTCGCCAATCTCGTCATGGCGATCGCTGAAGGGGACCGGATCATAGCGGCCTTCCGTCAGGGCGCGCATGTAATCCGTCATGGCCCGGATCGGATTCACGGCGCGCATGCGGATGGCCATGGTTCCAGCGAGGACCACGGCGAGGACAATGCCTGCCGTCGAATACATCATCAGGGTCCAGTTGGTATTCTTCACATCCGCAGCTGCTTCAGCGCTGGACTGGAATTGCTCGGCCATGGTGACGACCTCGTCGATCGCCTTGCGATGATCGGCATAGGACTGGTCGAGGCTCTGCATGGACTTGGCCACCTGCGCGCCATTGCCGGTTTCGATGGCGGGCAGAAGCCGCTGGTTGAGTTCCTGCCAGAACTGGTCGGCATAGTTTGCCGCACGGATTGTCAGGCCATCACGCAGGGCACCTGGCAGAGCCGACTTCGACCACACGTCGCGGCGGGTGCGGAAGTCACTCTCGAGCTGGCTCAGTTTGGTGCGGCGCTGCGCAATGCTCGAAGGCTGTTCTGCAGCGAGCTTGGCTTCGAGATAGGCCTCGATGACATACATCGGCGGCGGCAGGATATCTGCAGTGAGATCCTTGGCGTCACTGATGAGGCGATAGCTGTCGCTGCCAATGCGAAGCTGGTTGAGTGCGGTCGTCGTTGCTCCAACGATTGCGAGCAGTCCCGCTATCGTCAGGGCAGCGAAAAGCATGATGCCTTTGCCGATGTTGATCATTTTGACGTTTCCAATAATTCGCAATGTTGCTTGCTTAAACGATGCAAATTTAAAGTTTAGTATAGTTGTGCTCTCAGTTTTATAAATATCCATTAGTTTATTTCATCAGCAAAATGCCTATTGGAGAGGCAATCATCGTGCGAATATTAACGCCCGTTCACGATTGGCTGCCGCGGTGGTGGGAAAATCATCCCGGATTGCACCTATGGGTCATTTGCGCGTACCCAAGCAGCGTCGTTGCCCGGCCCTGTTCCTGCCGCTCCGACCCGGATCCAGACCCCTTGGGGCCTGGAAAGACTGAAGTCCCGGTCGCCCCAGAATTAGCTGTGTGAGGTCCCCTCAGACTGACCATGGCTAGGCCGGAGTCGCAACAGGCAGCGGCTCCGGCCACCCCTATCCCCATCTTCATCAGACTGGCGCTGGAATGGCTCTCGCAGGCCCTGTAAAGTCCTCCCGACTCATGTGGGAGACGGGAATGTCTGGATTGCACGCCTTGGGAATCGGGATCGCTTGCACGCTGGCGATCGGGGCCGGACTGAGCGCGGCTGTGGCCCATGACCTTGTTATCCATCCCGGTTCGCGCGCGGTTGAGACCGGCTGGCCGAGCCGCGGACCCAACTGTGGCGCTGTGCCCGACCAGCAGGGGCCTGTGCAGCTCTGGCTCGGGCATTTCAGCGGCGGCCGGCTGGAAGCGCAGGGCGCCTCTGCGGGCGGCCTTGCGTGGACGAGCGAGCACAGCTGCTTTCCCAGCCGGGCCAGCTGCGAGCAATGGCAACGCGAGCTGCGTTCTTCCTATCGCCAGGTCGAGGGCTACAGGACCTGCCTCCAGATCCGGTAAGCACATGTCTGCGGGTTGATTGAGGATCTGGGTTCATGGGCTTGCGCCGGGCAGTGGCCGTTCTGGTCGGTCTCCTCTGTGCCGGGACGCTGGCCTTTATCGTCCTGCCGCTGGCGATCATCCTGGATCCGCAGATCCACAGCCCCAATCCGGGATTTCTCATCTTCGGCTTCCTCGCCCTGATCTTTCAGGCCAATGATCCGGAGCGCCTGGCGGCCTCGGTGATGTTCGTGTGGACGGCCATGCTGACCGTCTGCCTCCTTCCCCTCGCCTTCAGTGCCATCATCGGCGAGCTGGCGCGGCTTCGTGCCTGGCTCTGGTATGCCTGCGCCACTGGCCTCGTGGCGGCTGGCATTCCCCTGATGCTGCGCGTCTCCCTGAGCCTTGGATCGGCCATGAACCGGTCGGTCGAGACGACTGCCATCGAACACAGGCTGCTGTTGTTGTTCTTCCTGACGGGCGTCCTGTCGGGCTCCCTCTACTGGCTCATCGCAGGGCGCAGCACAGGCGGGACTCCTGCGAACGGGCCACTGCGCCCGCCGGCAGCCTGATCGGCACGGCAAGCTTATTGCTAACTGGAAAAATCGGCGGGCCGGCAGAGGTCTCGCACGGGGTTTGAACCATATGATCGAGACATTTCGCCGGATTGGCGTTCTGGGTGCCGGCACGATGGGCAATGGCATTGCCCAGACATTCGCCATGGCCGGCTTCAACGTCCGGCTCTGCGACATCAAGCAGGAGTTCCTCGATCGCGGCGTGGCCGCCATGACCGGGAGCCTCGAACGCCTCGAAGCCAAGGGCAAGCTGGAGGGCCAGACTGCCGCAACCGTCATGGGACGGGTCAGCGCTACGACCTCCATGGAGGACTTTGCCGACTGCGACCTCGTGGTCGAGGCCATCATCGAAAACTACGATGCCAAGGCATCGGTGATGCGCAAGCTCGACACGATCTGCCGGCCCGACGCAATTTTAGCGACGAATACCTCCTCGATCTCCGTGACCCGGATCGCCGCCGCCTCGATCCACCCCGAGCGCGTCGTGGGGATGCATTTCTTCAATCCCGTCCCGCTGATGCAGCTCGTCGAGATCATCCGCGCGCTGCAGACATCGGACGCGGTGTGTGATGCCATCGTCCACCTCACCAATGCCCTTGGCAAAACCGCGCGCGTGTCGAAGGACAGCTATGGTTTTGTGGTCAATCGCGTCCTGATCCCCATGATCAACGAGGCGATCAACTGCGTCTATGAAGGGGTGGCCTCGGCGGAAGACGTCGACAGCATGATGAAGCTGGGGGCGAACCATCCCATGGGGCCCCTGTCGCTTGCAGACCTCATCGGCCTTGATGTGATCCTGAACATCATGGAGACGCTCTATCAGGGCTTCGATGATCCAAAATACCGACCAAGCCCCCTGCTCAAGCAGATGCGCGATGCCGGCTATCTGGGCCGCAAGTCAGGTCGCGGCTTCTTCCACTACGCCAAGTAGCATCACCCAGAACTCAAAGTGCTCAGCCTGAAATGCTCATGCTGAGCCCAGCCGTCTGGCGAGGCCGCAGCGGATAATTGGCTTCCGCAAGATAGGGTCCGCCACCCACGGAATCGCGCGACGAAAACAGCACGAATTCATCCGCAGAAAAACTGCAGCTCGGCACATAGCTGCGCGCACCCAGATAATCCGCCACCGCCATCTGGGAGACCCCGCGCAGGCGCGCCAGCGTGATGTGCGGCGTATATTTGCGCGTCTCGGGTGGCAGGCCAACGCGCCTTGCGATGCGCTCATGCTCGGCTTGCAGTTCAGCAAGTGCCGCATTGGGACGGATGCGCATGATGATCGAGCGCGGCCTGTCGCTGCCGAAGATGCTGAGCCCTTCCAGGGCCACTGTGATGGGTGCGCGCCGCACCTGCCACAACTCATGGAAGAGATCGCGCGCGGCGACGTGATCTATGTCGCCGAAGAAGCGCAGGGTGATGTGGTAGTTTTCTTCGTCGATCCAGCGCGCGCCGTACAGTCCGCCACGCAGCATGGCGAGTTCCGAGGCTATCTCGGAAGGAACCTCGAGCCCGGTAAAGAGTCTCGGCATTCGTCCCTCCTGTGCAAGAGGCGTGGCGAATCACGCCCACAACCAAGGCTATTGAATCGCGGCTTCCATGAACAGATGGTGACGCTCGCAACAGGTCTCAGGGTTTGGCGGCCACCAGCTTCAGGGCAGCAACAACCTGCGGCAGGATGCCTGCGGCAATCACCTCCACGCCCGCAGGATTGGGATGCATGCCATCGCTGAGCTGGAGCTTTGGCTGCGTGGCAACGCCCTGCAGGAAGAAGGGATAGAGCGGCACATTCTTCTCCTTCGCCAGATCGGGGAAGATGGCGGCAAAGCGCGTTTCATAATCCTTGCCCATGCCCGGCGCCGCCAGCATGCCAGCGAGAAGAACCTGCGCACCCCTCGCCTTCAGCCGGTCGATGATCTCGGAGAGATTGCGTCGCGTAATGGCCGGGTCGACACCCCGCAGCATGTCATTGGCGCCAAGCTCCAGCACCACGAGATCCGCCCCATCGCCCAGCGCCCAGTCGATTCGCTCAAGCCCCGCGCTGGTCGTGTCGCCGGAGACGGCGGCATTGTCGACGCTCACGTCAAGCCCCTGCGCCCGCAGCAGGCGTTCGAGCACATTGGGAAAGGCCGCTGGCGCCGGCAGGAGATAGCCCGCCGACAGACTGTCGCCGAAAGCCACCACCCGCAGGGTCTTCGCCTGCGCCAGGGGCGCGAAAAGGACGCAGGCCAGCACGACTGCCCAGATTTGGACAATCAGCCCGGAGTACCAATATGAGGGCTTGCGCCCTGCTCCCAACGGCGATGTCTCGATCATTGCCGCCACGCCTGAGGATGTCATCTGAATGCCGGTCTCCGAAACTGCCGTGCCCACCATCGACATGCGGGACGTGCATCTCAGTCTGGGGCGCGGCGCCGCCCGCGTCCACATCCTCAAGGGAATCAGCCTCACGATTGCGCGAGGTGAGGCGGTAGGCCTGGTGGGTCCCTCGGGCTCCGGCAAATCCACCCTGCTCATGACCATGGCCGGGCTCGAACGCCCCGACAGCGGCAGCATCGCC
>CAISZN010000196.1 GCA_903889985.1 uncultured Hyphomicrobiales bacterium
AGGGGAAGGCGCTGGCATCGCTTGTCAGAAACTTGGTTGACCGGTCTGAAAATCTGCTCGACGCACTTGCTCCCAACTATCACCATCTGCAGCACTCGGGACTGGCGACCGTTGGTGAATATCTCTTATCCTGGGCTGTGACGTTTGAGCGGCACGTGCAGCGCCTGAAGCAGGTCGATGCTCGACTTGACAACGGGCCTTCAACCTTTGGTGGCCGAACTCAGACGAATGAGCTTTTTGACAAGGTGAGCAAGCGCCTTGGCTTTTCAAGGCGCGCACGATTGCGGCGCGATGGAATCTGGGTTCAGGACCAGTTTACCGAACCGGCCTTTGTCCTGGCTCTTATTGCGGTCGACCTGTCCCGGTTTGCCCAGGACTTGCGGATCTGGATGACGCCAGAATTCTCGATGTTCGATCTGGCCGACGAACATGCGGGCGGTAGCAGCGGGCTCCCGCATGCCAAGGTACCATTCGGCCTGCAACAGGTGGTTGGAGCGGGCGTGATGGCCAGCACGCGCCTTTGTGGTGAGATGGCAAGCGCCTGTGCCGGCCCCTCGGAGGGTTCCGAGGCACTCTATCGTTCGGACACGCTTTATCAGATGGCGAGTGATGTGACTGCCAATACGATCTACATGGCTGAAGTCATTGCAAAATGTGAGTTCCGGTTGGATGAGATGCGCAAGAAGGCCATCCTCGATTATGCCGGTACAAGCGAAGCGCATGATCGCCTCGTCTATGACTTCGGCGTGCCCTTCCGCCTGGGGCATCGCATTCTGGGTGCCATGGTGCGTGCGCACTACTACGGGGAGCCGATCCCTGATCTCAATGCTGCGCTGAGCGCTGAAATGGGCAAGGACTACAAGGTCGACCAGAACGAGATCATGGACATTGTCTTGTGCAAGACGATCTGGCCGACAACGATTGATGGTCCTGAATTGCGTCGCATTCGGCTGGAAATGGACGGCAAGGCAAAGGCTGCCGCGGAAGCTTTTGCAGGATTGAGTGTCGCTGCTATGGCACTTGACCAGGTTGTTTCCGACGCCCGCACCTTCGCCGGCTGACTGTGACGAGCACATTGACGGTCGGAAAGCTTCGACGGTCCAAAAATCGAATTGAGCAAATTGGTCCACCATGGGGAGGACATCGCGATGCTGAAGAAGATTTTTCTTGCGACCGCGCTAATCGTCACATCCTTTTGCACAGGGTCAGCTGCGCGTGCTGACTTTCCCGAACAGAACATCACGATCGTCGTCCCTTATCCACCGGGAAGCACCGCTGACCTTCTTGCCCGCCAGCTCGGGCAACATATGTCAACGACCTGGGGCAAGCAGATCATCGTCGAGAATCGGCCGGGGGCAGGGGGAAGCGCAGGGGCGGACTTTGTGGCCCATGCCAAGCCAGACGGTTATACGCTGCTCCTTTGTACGAATTCGCCCCTGACGACGAACCTCGCACTGTACAAGACATTGAAGTACACGGCCGACGATTTTGCCGCAATCGACGATCTGGGCGGAAATGGTCTGCTGGTGGTGGCCAATCCGTCTCTCAAGTTGAAGACTTTCGGAGACCTGATTGAACTGGCGAAGAAGCGGCCTAACTCGATTTCCGTAGGAACGTCCGGCAATGGGACGACGGCTCACCTTGCGTTGGCGCAAATCAACAAATCCGCTGGTGTCATCATGACCCACGTTCCCTACAATGGCGGGACCCCAAGCCTCACGGCGGTGATGTCGGGCGAAGTACAAGTGACGATTGCAGATACGACGGCTGCCCTTCCACTTGTGCGTGATGGTCGGCTTGTCGTGTTGGCGAGTTCTGCGTCACAGCGCCCGCAAGTTGCACCTGAAATTCCGACGATTGACGAGTCGGGTTTCAAGGGTCTCGTGGTCGAGGCCTGGGCCGGCCTCTTCGCACCAAAGGGGACGCCAGAGGCTGTCGTCAACAAAATCAATGCCGAGGCTAATCGCATTCTGGCCATTCCCGACGTTAAACAGCAGCTCATCAGGCTTGGTATTGATCCCGCAGGCAGTACGCCTCAGGCTGCAGCAAGCCGGATTAAGACAGATGGTCCAATCTGGCGAGATCGCGTAAAGGAAGCAGGCGTTGCGCTTGATTGACCGAGGAAGCGGGCGGGGATGAGCAAGGTGCCAAGAGTGCCTTTCTGGAATAACCCGCAGTATCTTGGCGGACTGGTAACGTTTGCACTCGGCGTTTTTGTTCTTCTGGAGAGCATGAATTACCCTCGCGGCACTCTGTTGCGAATGGGGCCAGGCTATTTTCCAACCATCCTTGGTGTTGTCCTTCTTTTACTCGGTGGCCTGCTCTTTGCCAGCGGGCGGATTTCCGTCGTCAGGATTGCTAGCCCTGAAATCAGGGCGCCGCTTTTCATTGGCCTTGGGCTCATTTGCTTCGCTATCTTGATGCCTCGCTTTGGGCTCGCTCCAGCCATTGGCTTGCTTGTGCCAATCTCCGCACTTGCTAGTCCACTCAGCCGCCTCATGCCGACCTTCATCATGACCTTGCTGATGATTGGATTTACCTGGGTGGTTTTCGTGAAGCTCCTGTCGCTCCCCTTTGCCCTGCTCACCTGGTGAGATCCGATGGAATTGCTCGATCATCTTGCAATTGGGCTTCGTGAAGCCGGGACGCTGCAAAACCTGTTTTACTGTTTCCTTGGAGTCACACTAGGCAATCTGCTTGGTGTTCTGCCCGGAGTTGGCTCCGTCGCCGCTGTCTCTATCCTTCTGCCTGTGACCTATTACGTGCCGGCTTCGACCGGGCTGATTATGCTCGCGGGTTTGTATTATGGCGCAGTCTATGGAGCTGTTACAGGCGCTATCTTGTTGAATATTCCTCATTCAGTGTCTGCGGTTGAATGTCTCGATGGATATCCCATGGCCCGTCAAGGCAGGGCAGGTGTCGCCCTGTTCATGACCACCATGGCATCCCTTTGCGGCAGCACAGTCGGGATCCTCGTTCTTGCTCTTTTTGCGCCACCGCTCGCTGGCCTTGCTCTGTCATTTGGATCACCCGAATATTTTGCTCTCGTGGTCCTCGGCATGACAGGTGCTGCGGTGCTTGGACGCGGCTCGGCAGTGAACTCGCTGATCGCTGTGGTCATTGGCATGCTTGTCGGACTGGTGGGTATCGACCAGACCTCGGGTGCTGCACGTTTCGTGTTCGAGATGACCAGCCTGCTTGATGGGTTGAATATTGCGGTCGTTGCCATGGGGCTATTCGGGATTGCTGAAATCATCTCGAATGCACGCATGCCACCTCCCAAGCCCGAGACGGCGCGGATTTCTCTGCGACAAATGTTGCCGCGACGGGACGAAGTATGGCCATCCATCAAGGCAATCCTGCGCGGCACCACTGTGGGTTCATTGCTTGGGTTGCTTCCAGGTGGTGGGCCGGTCCTGGCGTCCATCATGGGCTATACCCTGGAAAGGCAGATTGCTCGACGACCCGAACGATTTGGCCAGGGCGCAATCGAGGGGGTCGTCGCGCCTGAAGCTGCTGCAAACTCAGCTTGCCAGGTTGGCTTTGTTCCGACTCTGACGTTGGGCATCCCGTCTGATCCGATTATGGCGATCATGCTTGCTGCCTTGATCGTCAAGGGGATCCAACCCGGACCACAGTTTATCCATCAGAATCCGGAAATATTCTGGGGCCTGATCGTCAGTTTTGTCATCGGAAATATTCTCCTGGTGATCTGGCATATCCCGTTCATTGGTATCTGGGTGCGGCTCCTGGCGGTTCCCTTCCACATCCTGTTCCCGATTGTACTGACGTTCATGTGCATTGGGATTTACAGCGTCAGGAAGTCGCCAAATGACGTTCTGACGATGATGATATTTGGTTTCATTGGCTACGGTATGAGGTTGTTGAAATTTCCACCTGCACCGCTTCTGATCGGATTAGTTCTGGGCCCCGAGATGGAGGCTCATTTGCGTCGCTCGCTGATTATATCCCATGGAAACGCAATGATATTCTTGGAGCGCCCGGTAAGTGCCTGTATCCTGATCGTATCATGCATCGTCCTTTTCTGGACGATCTACAGTGGGATCCGCATGGCGCGTCGGACAAAGGGGACTGAAGGCGAACCGGAATCCCAAATTGCAGGGCATTGAAAATGAAACGGCCGCAACCTGTGTTGCGGCCGGCTGGGACGTGATTTTGAACGCTTTGGGTGATTACTTCTATGAATTCGCCGCTTCAAAAGCAGCAACGCCGGCGATCGCAACGATCTCATCGTCCTCGGCAATTCCCGAGACTGCAAGTCCTCCGATGCACTCACCGTCGTGAAAGATCGGGACGCCGCCTGACATGGCGAGGGCATTTGGGAACATGAGCCAGCCCGGCCTGTCTTTCACGCGGCTTTCGAGGTTGGAACTCGGCCGCTCCCGAAAGGCCGCTGTCTGGGCCTTGCGTGTGGCAACGTCTACACTGTTGGGAGATTGTTTGTCGGGGCGCAACAGGAACAGAAGGTCTCCGCCAAAATCGACTATCGCGATCGTGCCTTCGCGACCGATTTCACGCTCCTTTGCATGGCAGGCCGCAACCATGACGGCAACGTCATCCTGAGTCAGGGCAGGCTTCATTCTCATAAGGCAACTCCAGCTGATCTGGACTTCGGGTCAAATTATTTCTTCTCTTGTGTTTGGCTCAGGCCAAACTGCGAGCGGTCGACGGTGGCGCGAGCAGACGGATCGAGGGTCTTCTGTCGAAGGTGCTCCCAGGGCCTGTTGATGTCGAACTCATCTTCCGTGAAGAGTTCAGGCTCGTTCATGGTCATGATCTGGGGTGAAAGTGTCATGGCCTGTGTCTGCATTCTGGCGTTGATATCTACATAGGCCGCGAAGACAACAGCCTGCTTGACCGACTTGCCGACAACCGTTTCGCCATGGCCGCGCATCAACACGACAGGATTGTTGCCCAACACCTTGGCGAGAGCTGCGCCGCGGGGCGTATCGGTGATCTGCATGCCGCGCCCGTCCTTTTCGCGAACGTCGCGGATTTCAAAGGTTGGCGATTCGAGCGGGAGAAAGCCTGCCTGCGCGACAGCCGGCCTCAACTTGAACGGTGTCAAGCTTAGCGGGATGACGGCGGGCGAATGGGAGTGAATGATGGATTTCACATCCGGCCTGGCCTTATAGATCTCGCCATGGATATAGCGTTCACCATTGACGCGTCGTCCCTTGGGATCGATGGGCTGGCTGTCGGCAACGTTCACTTCGAGGATATCAGCCTTCGTCACGAGAGATGGAGGCATGGCTTGCGGCATCAGGAATACGTTAGGATTCTTGCTGGATCGGGCTGTTACATGCCCGAAGCTGTCCAGAATACCTTCGTTCACGAGGATCTTATAGGCGGTGACGATGTCTTCCTTGATCGCATCATCAGGATCAACCGCTGCTTGCTGAGCAAATGCATGACCACCAAGCGCAGTCGATATGGCGAGAGCGTAGATCAGCCTTTTCACGTCAGATCCTCCCAGCTGCATTATGCATCCCTTCGGATGCACAAGTTCATCCTACTTGGTTACTTTGCCTTGTCGAAGATCCAATTGGGATGCCAGCTTGTCGCGCTCCCCTGGAGGGCCATAGCCTCCGCCACCGGGAGTTAGCACGGTGAGGATATCGCCGGCATAGAGCGGAATACCCCCCTGCTTGCATGGCAGCTTCTCGACCGTGCCGTCCGTGCGGGTCAGCAGGAAGGCTCCCATGGCTCCATCTTCGCCTCCGAAGATACCGCGCGGAGCGAAGCGATGTCTTTCAGCACGCACAGACAGGTCCATCGGGATCAAGGCACGGATCTCTCTCCGCAGGCCCAAGCCGCCGCGATACTTGCCCGCGCCGCCAGAATCTTCACGCAGTTCGTAGCGTTCGACGCGTAGAGGGAACTCCATCTCCATCGCCTCAATGGGCGTGTTGTTGAGATTGGCAACCGGAAAATCGACCACATCCGGACCATCCGAGCCATTGCGTCCGCCCCATCCACCTGGCAGCGGTTCGCCCTTGTAAAAGAACTTGCCGGTTGCCGGGTCAGTGCCGGAGACGCGATAGATAGCAACCTGTCCATGGTCCTGTGCGACTGCGCGATCGGGCAGGGCGAGCCCCAGAGCACCCATGATGACGTTCGAGATGCGTGCCTGTGTCTCTGGCCGCGAGCTCACAGAGCCAGGAGGGTTCGGGTTCAGCAAGGATCCTTGTGGAAGAAAAACCTCGATGGATGCATAGCAACCTTCATTATTCGGAATTTCGTCTCGCGGATCCAGAAAAATTTTGAGCGCTGCATAGACCGAAGACAGCGAGTTGGCGTAGGGGCAGTTCAGCGATCCCCGGCATTGATTTGCCGTGCCCGTGAAGTCGACGTTGATGTCTTCGCCCTTGACGGTAATCTTCACCCTGATCGGTATGGGTGAATCGTCAAATCCGTCATCGTCGAGCACGTCCTCGTATTCGTAGGCGCCATCAGGTATCGCCCCAATCAGCCTACGGAAGCCGATCTTTGTGCGTTCGATCAATTCAACCACAGCCTGATGGACAGTCTCCTCGCCGAAGCGTGTCAGAGTTTCGTCGTAACGAACGGCACCAAGATTGAGGGAGGCGAGCTGACCGCGAATGTCGCCCATGACAGAGTCGGGCTTGCGCGAGTTTGCCTTGATGATCGAAATCAGGGTGTCGTTCATCTCTCCCGCATCGACGAGTCGCATGGGCGGAATGAGCAGGCCTTCCTGAAAGAGCTCGGTTGAGAGCGGCGGCGTGCTTCCTGGAAGCATGCCCCCGACGTCGACCTGATGAGCATAGCTACAGCCGAAGCCAGTGATCTTTCCGTTGCGGTAGTATGGCTTCACCAGAATAATGTCAGGTGGATGCGACCCGCCATAATAGGCGTGGTTGAGGACAAAAACGTCGCCCTCCTTCATCTTTTGTGGGGGGCAATATTTCAGGATTTCCTTGACGGCAACGCTGGAACCAGCGAGCTGCACCGGGAGTGAAAGTGCCTGCGCTATCAGCTGGCCTGAGACATCGAAGAGAGCACTGGAGGCATCGCCGACCTCGCGGATTGCCTGTGAATGGGCGGTGCGTTCAAGTGTCGTCTGCATCTCCTGGGCGATGCCGTTGAGCGCATTCTTGACGAGTTCGACTGTTATGACGTCGATGGTGAGCGTCCCGGTGGGTATGGTTGCGCCGGACATGGTCACGCTCCTACGCTGATGATCAGGTTTTCGAGGTCATCGACTTCAACTTTGCATCGGGGAGGTACGACCGTTGTAGATCCGAATTCCTCTACGATGGCGGGCCCAGAGAAACGATGGCCCGGATGAAGGTCTTGCCGCCTGTAGACCGCTGCAGATACGGCAGCCTTTTCATCGGGGAAAAGGGCCATGCGCGAACCCGTAGCTGGCGCATCCCCATCCATTCGGGATTTTTCGGTATGGAGTGCAACCACTTCTGTCTTGCGCAAGGCCGTCATCCGCAAGCACAGAATTTCAATGTCGCCGTCTGGATCATGATAGCGGTACTGTGTCTGATGCTGCTGGTCGAAAAGCTTCTTCACCTTTCCGCGCCAGTCCTTTGAGTCGGCTTCCGTGACCTGCTTGAGAGGAACTGTGAGCTCAAAGCCCTGTCCGACATATCGGACGTCCACTGAAGCCTCGAGTGTCAGCGTAGAGACATGGTCTGCATTATCGGATGCGACAAGGGCCCTCGCTTCATCCGCTAGCCCTGCGAGGGCGCTCTGCAGCGCAGGCCATGCTGAAAGATCTTGCGAATTGTCGAGTTGGCGTTGGAAATCGTAACGCGAATCAGCGATCAGGGCCCCAAAGGCGTTCACGTTTCCGGGCGCTGGCGGAATGACGACTGTTGGAATGCCAGCCTGTCTTGCTAGCTGAACAGCATGCACAGGACCAGCGCCACCAAAGCCAATCAAGGCGCAACTGCGTGGATCGATGCCGCGCTGTGTGGTGACAAGTCGAATCGCAGCCTCCATATCGAAGTTTGCGATGCGCAGGACGCCCAGAGCGGCCTGCGTTTCCGTCATGCCGAGTTTCTTTCCAAGCTGATCCCGGATGGCGGTTCGCGCACCTTCGATATTCAGCTCCATCTTCCCGCCGATCAGTTGGTCGGGATAATAGCCGACGACCGCATTGGCATCGGTGATTGTGGGCTGAGTGCCGCCGCGGGCATAGCATATGGGGCCGGGCCGAGCGCCTGCGCTGCGTGGACCTACGCGCAGCATGCCACTTTCGTCCATCCACGCGAGCGTACCTCCGCCGCCGCTGATCTCGACCAGATCGACGACAGGTGCCCGAACGGGAAGGCGCTCAATATAGAGCGTATTCTGCGTCTTGAACTGACCATTCTCGATATAGGCTGCCTTTGCGGTCGTTCCGCCCATGTCGAGGGCGATGACTTTCGGGAGCCCGCTTGCTTTCGCAAGATGAGCTGCGGCAATAACGCCGCAGGCGGGACCAGATTCTACGGTCTGTGAGGGACGTTCTGCCGCATCGCGGATGCCCATGGTTCCGCCGCCGGAGTGAATGATGTCCAGCCTTCCGCGGAAGCCATATTCGGTCCGAAGCCGTCTCTCCAGATCTTCGTAATAAGTGGTCACCTCCGGCTTCACATAGGCGTCGATGACCGTAGTGCTTGCGCGCTCGTATTCCCGAAATTCAGGATTGACCTTGGCTGATATGGAAACAAAGGCCTCAGGATAGACGTCCTTGATGATTTCCGCCACGCGTAATTCGTGCCGCGGGTTCAGAAAGGAGAACAGGAACACGACAGCAATGGCTTTACAACCCGCGTCGCGCAGCGTTTTGACGGCTGTGCGGACCGCATCCTCGTCGAGGTGAACAAGGACATTTCCCTTGGCGTCGAGCCTTTCCGGCACCTCAAGACGTAGTTCCCTGGGAACCAGTGGGGTCGCCTTGTCATAGAACATGTCGTAGATGCGATCTCGCCGTGTGCGTTGGATCTCCAGAACGTCGCGAAAGCCGGCAGTTGTGATCAGACCAACGCGCGCGCCCTTCTTTTCTGCTACAACATTGGCAGCCACAGTCGAGCTGTGCACGAGATGCTCGATGTCCGCGAATGTCGCATTGACCTGAGCGAGGGCTTCCAGACCTGCAGCGATGACGCCATCTGCAAAGGTTGGCGGCGTCGATGGGACCTTTGAGAAACGAAGCTGCCCCGCCATGTCGTCCCAGATGGCCCCATCGGTGAATGTGCCACCGACATCGATCCCGATACGCAGGGCGCGGGAAAATTTGGAAGAGGCAGCCATTACTTGCGCACTCCATCGACAATCGCCATGGTCTTGTATTCCCAGACATTTACTTCGTTGAGGATTTGACGCGCTGCAGCCACCGTCGCTTCCAGCGGTGAAGCGAGCCAGTTTTCCTTCTGGTATTCGAAGGCCTGTTCGACAGGCACGCGACGGGAACCTGCCCAGGTCACAAAGATGCGCAGCAGCCAAGCGAGCTGTGGGTCCTGCTTGGCCAGTTCGAAGGTCATCGGCTGCGGCCCATATTCTACCAGCACGAGCCGTCCACCTGGCTTGATGAGGCGTGTCAGGGCGAAAAACTCCGGAACGTAGTCATCGCAATGATGCATCTGGCTCGCGATGACTGCATCGAACTCCTCTGGCTTATACAGCGAGGCAAATTCCCTATAGATGCTCCATTGGCGGGTCAGCGAAGTTCGCGCCTTTGTGTATGGACGCACTTCGAGTGGCACAACCTCAACGTCAGGGATGAGTTCCCTTGCGATATCAAGAAGCCCCGTTGGCTCCAAAGCTTCAGCAATCAGGAGCAGTCTTCCGCCCGGCTTGACCCGGGCCTTGATAAATCCCATCTGGTTGAATTCAACCTCTGGCTTCAGAAAATTCGCAGTCGAGAAGCGTTTGCCGAATAATGGTTGCCGATAATACTCGGCCATCTCTTCGAGTGATTTGAAACGGGTCTCATCGCCATGCGAGAGTCCCGTCAGATCGCGCTTCGGGTCGAGTTCAAGCCAGGGCTGAGAACTACGATATATTTCTTCGCTGATGACCGTCCTGCTGACGGGTTCTTCGCCCATGGGACTTCCTCCGCTTGTCTGTTAGACGACTGGCAGACACTGTTTCTTGTCGGAAAGAAACCAGTTGCCAAGAAGCGGATCAATTTCACATGATCGGTCGCGCGATAGGCTGATCCTATTGAACTCTCTGGATGTTCGATTTCGTGCTGAACTTCTGGTGCCTGTTGACCCTTGACGATCGGGAGCTCTGAAGAAGGCGTTAGACCTCAGAGCCTCCGGCGACCAGGGAACAGGAGTAGAAATGTATAGCGTAGGACCCATAGGCGGCTGCCATCAGGATGTGGTCTACCAATGTTTCGATTGTCCTAGTCCTTAATTGACG
>CAISZN010000197.1 GCA_903889985.1 uncultured Hyphomicrobiales bacterium
AGATAGTCGCGCCATTTCTTTGAGACGAGGAATTGCACCAGCCCATCCATGAGCTGCGCGCGGCTGGGCATGGCATGCACGACCTCGCGGGCGCACAGGTCGCGCCGCAGGGTATCTTCCGGGGCGCTCACATTGAACAGCAGAACGTCGCGGCCTTTGGCAGCGGCGGCAATATCGGTCCAGGCACTCGCAGGCGCATCGACGAGGAGATAGTGCAATCCCTTGTCAGCTGCGGCCTTGATCGCAGTGCCAAAATCCGCTTCGGACTTCACGCTCATCCGCTCAAGCGCAAACTCAGTCTTCAGCACGCGCTTCAGGGGAAGGGCTTCATCGACACCGATCTGCGCTCCGGGGAAAGGATGTCCACGCGTCTTGAGGATCAGGCGCTCATAGGCCCGCAGGGGTTCGTATCGTGGATCGTCGCTGAGTTCGATGAATGCAATGGTTTCACGTCGCAGCTCGTCAGCGGCGGGTGCTTGCGCCCGCGCGGTCTGGGTGGCAAGGATGGCAAGGCCGAAGGAAAGGGCAGCAAGAGCCTTATTCATCAATCACCACGCCCCATGGAATGCGTCCGGCAGGCACGGAAGTCAGGGCCTTGCGGCTTGCCACGTCGACAACCGTCATGTCGTCGCCAAGTCCATTGGCGACATAGAGGGTTTTCTCATCCTTGGAGAGCGTGATCCCCCAGGCGCGCTTGCCCACGAGGATATAGGCCAGCACCTTGCGGGTCGCCACATCCACGAAGGCGATATGAGAGGCATGGCCGAGCGTGACAAAGGCGGTCTTTCCGTCGCGGGTCATGGTAATACCGACAGGCGTGACATCGCTCTTGCGCATGCCCGGCGGCAGAAACTCGATCTTCCCGCTGGCCTCGAACTTGTCGCGATCGATGATCCAGACCTCGCCTGACAATTCGGTGGTCACCCACAATTCCTTGCCATCGGCGGTGGCAGCGAAACGGCGCGGGCGTGTGCCAACCACCACGTCCTGAATCACAGCGCCTGCTTCCGGATCGACCTTGTGGACGAGGTCGCCCACTTCGGAGGTGACATAGACGCTCTTGCCATCCTCATGGACGTAGACGCCCTCCGGCTCGGCGCCGGTCGGCACTTCGAGCATGGTGATCTCCTTTTCCAGATCGATCACCGATAGGGAGGAGCCCTCCTCGTTGGACACGTAAAGCCGCCGTCGCTTCTCATCGAGTGCAAATGTCTCGGGGCTTGAACCCGTGGGGATGTGGCCTGTGACTTCCAGTTTTTGCACGTCAATCACGTCGACGACATCATCGTCTCCGCAGGCGACGTAGAGCTTGGTGTGGTCCGAGTTGAAATGCATGTCGCGTGGCCGGCGCGACACCTTGAGATCCTTGATGATCTTCAGGGTCTTGGGTTCCAGAACAAGAATGTTGTTCGATTTCTCGTTGCTGATGAACACATTGCCGGTGCGCTCGGCAGCGCCCGCCACTGAAGATCCCGCAAGTCCGAGTGCCAGCGCACCCCAGACGGCGAATGCGATGCTGCCTTGATTGCGCAAGGGTCGTTCCACTCCCGGTGTTTCATTGCCTTGTGC
>CAISZN010000198.1 GCA_903889985.1 uncultured Hyphomicrobiales bacterium
CACATCTGCGCCGTGATGGAACATGAGACCGCCTGCGAATTCTATTTCGCGGATGTGGAGGCCAACCCGATTGGCACGGTGGCCTTGCCACAGGATGGAGCTTTCAACCTGCCGCAAGGACCGGGGCTCGGCATCACCGTCGATGAGGACGTGATCGCGCGCTACCGCATCGCATGAATGGCGCGCCAGATGCGCTCGCTGGTCAGCGGCATTTCGAGATGCTCGATGCCATATTCCGCCAGCGCATCGACGGCCGCATTGACGATGACGGCAAGCGCGGGCGTCGTGCCACCCTCACCACCTGCCCGGATGCCAAGCGGATTGGTGGGCGCCGGGATCTCGCTGATGATCGTCTGGTAATGCGGCACTGTATGGGCGCGCGGCATGGTGTAGTCCATGAAGGAGCCCGACAGGAGCTGGCCGCTCTGCGGATCATAGGCGCAGATCTCGCTCAGCGCCTGCCCCAGCCCCTGCGTGATCGCCCCGTGGGCCTGCCCGTGCAGGATCAGCGGATTGACCGCGCGGCCCACATCATCGACGGCCACATAGTTGACGATCTGCAGCTCGCCGGTCTGCGGATCAATCTCGACCTCGCAGACATGGGCACCGAAGGGAAAGGCTGCATGTTTCGCCACTTCGTCGCAGGTGGCCGTGAGAGGTCCGCGCTGATCGGCGGGAATTTTCTCTGACGTCTGCGCCAGCGCAGCCACGTCATAGAGGCCGAGAGAGCGGTTCGAACCCTTCTGCCAGAAGCGCCCGTCGCGGTAGTCGAGAGCGCTGGCATCAATGCCAAGCTCCAGCGCAGCGATCTCGCTGGCGCGTGCCATGATGGCAGCAGAGGCCTTGCCGATCACCACACCCGCAAGCCGCATGGAGCGACCCGCATGGGAGCCTCCGCCGGCCTTCACGCGGTCCGTATCGCCCTGCACCAGCACGACCTCGTCGAGGCCCACACCAAAGGCCTCGGTGATCAACTGGGCAAAGCTCGTCTCGTGCCCCTGCCCGCTCGACAGCGTGCCGATGACAACCTCGATTCGCCCCGCAGGATCCACGGTCACATCAGCTCGCTCGCGCGGAATGCCGCTGGCGATCTCGATGTAATTGGCGACCGCAATGCCGCGCCGCAGGCCTTTGGCGCACGCCAGTGCGCGACGCGCTTCAAAGCCATTCCAGTCACCTGCTTCCAGCGCCCGGTCCATGACACGCCCATAGGCGCCATTGTCATAGGTGAGGCCCATGGCATTGCGGTAGGGCTGCTCATCCTCGCGCACGATGTTCTGGTGCCGAAGCGCCACGCGATCGAAGCCGCCCTTGCGCGCTGCCAGATCCACCAGCCGCTCGATGACGAACATGGCTTCGGGACGACCGGAACTACGGTAGGAATTGATCGGCGGCGTATTGGAAAAGACCGCCTTGCCGTTCACCTGCGCAGCCGGCACGCGATAGACGCCCGTCATCAGCTCGACGCCCTTGGTGAGCGGGCCATAGCTCACCGAATAGGCGCCCACATTGCTGAGATTGGTGCTGCGCAGGGCAAGAAAATTGCCATCCTTGTCGAGCGCGAGTTCCGCGGTCACTTCAAGATCGCGGCCCTGATAGTCGGAGAGGAAGGCCTCCGACCTGTCGCAGGTCCATTTCACCGGACGACCGAGTTTCTTCGCTGCCCATGCGACGAGCGCAAACTCAGGATAGAAGGCGTTGCGCGTCCCGAAGTTGCCGCCGACATCCTTGGCAATGACACGCACCCTCTCCTCGTCGATGCCAAGGATCGTCGCCAGCTCGCGCTTCTGGCGCACTGCATTGCCGCTGCCCGCATGCAGGACGTAGCGGTTTTCCGACGCGACAAATTCCGCCACGGCCGCACGCGGCTCCATGGGCACGCCGGTGACGCGCTGGATCCAGGTTGTGAGCGACACACGATGCGCCGCACTGGCGAAGGCGGCGTCCGTGGCGGCCTCGTCACCGACATCGGCATCAAGCGCAACGTTGCTGCCAGCAGCAGGATGCAGGAGGGGACTGTCGGCTTCGACTGCGCGAATGGCCCGGGTCACGGCGGGCAGGATCTCGTAGTCCACTGCGAGCCGCTCTGCTGCATCGCGCGCCTGCGCGCGGGTCTGGGCGACGACCATGGCGACGGCCTCGCCGATGAATCGCACGCGATCGGTGGTGAGCACCTTGGGCCGGCCAATGAAGGGCGCACCGTGCTTGTGCACGAGCGCAATGTCGAGCGAGCCACTGAGCACGGCCCCATGGGGCACGGGCTTGAGACCATCGGCATCTGCATCCGCGCCGGTCAGCACCGCCACGACACCCGGCATGTTGAGCGCCGGCCCCTTGTCGATGGCCTTCAGCAGCGCATGGGCATGGGGCGATCGCACGATCGCGGCGTGAAGCTGGTTTGGCAGGTTGAGATCGTCGCTGAACTGACCACGGCCCGTCAGCAGACGCTCATCCTCCTTGCGGGGGACGGGATCGCCGATTCTCGGCACGCGCGCGCCGCTCCAACCCTTGTGCATTTTCATGTCTCTATGAAGCAAATGCTGCTGGGGCAGTGGTAGGTGCACGCCGCGCGCGAAGTCAAGCAAGCGCCGGTTTGACGCTTCCGGGGCCCGCCGATACGGTGCCGCCGAAATCAGCCAGACGACAATCCGGGAGACGACCATGAGCAACGAGATTCTCACCCGCAGCGAAGGCGAGATCCTGCACATCACCCTGAACCGCCCGGACGATGGCAATGGCGTCTCCGACGACATGGCGGCCGAACTGACGCAGATCCTGCTCTCGGCGGAGGACAACCATCGCCTCGTCGTGCTGCGTGGCGCGGGCGCAGATTTCTGCACCGGCCGCGCAGCCGGGCGCGCCCGCACCGATGTGCCGCCTGAGGCCCTGGCGCGGCGCCGGGCGACGGAGGTGATCTTCGACTGCTACGGCGCCTTCCGGAAGATGTCCGTGCCGGTGGTGGCACTGGTGCAGGGCCGCGCGCTCGGCTTTGGCTGCGCGCTGGCGGCCCTGTCGGACCTCACGATCGCGACCGAGGATGCGCGCTTCCAGATTCCGGAGATGGCCCACCGCATCATGCCGACCATGGTGCTCTCCTCCCTGATCGACCGCATGCCCCGCAAGGGCCTCACCCACATGGTCTATACCTCGCAGGTCATCGGCCCCGAGCGCGCGCTGGCCTTTGGGCTCGTGGGCGACATCGTGCCGCGTGACAAGGCTGAGGACGCGTTGAAAGAGACCTGCGAGGCCATCCTGCGCACGGCCCCGCCGGCCACTCTGGCAGTGAAGGAATACATGCGCACGGCCATGCAGATGGACGTTCAGGGCGCGGTGGACTTCGCCCGTAACCTGCA
>CAISZN010000199.1 GCA_903889985.1 uncultured Hyphomicrobiales bacterium
ATGGCGACGGAGCCTTGCCGCAGGGCCTCGATCATGCCCGGGACACCGAGTTGGGACGCCGCGTTCAGTTCGAGAGGGTCGCACCAATCGGAGTCGACCCGCCGCCAGATGACGTCGGCGCGCTTGAGGCCGGCAATGGTGCGCACATGGATGCGGTTTTCGCTCTCGACGAGATCATCGCCTTCCACCAGCAGAAGACCCAGATAGCGGGCGAGATAGGCCTGCTCGAAATAGGTCTGGCTGAAGGGGCCGGCGGTGAGAAGGCAGATCCGGGGCTCGGTCCGTTCTGAAGCTGCGGCTAGGCCGCCGCGCAGCTCCCGGAAGAAGGGCGCCAGCCGCTCCACGTTCATGTCGCGGTAGAGGTTGGCAAAGGCGCGCGAGATGACGAGGCGGCTTTCCAGCGCATAGCCGTTGCCGGAGGGTGCCTGGGCGCGATCGCCCAGCACCCACCAGCGGCCGTCTGGACCACGCGCGATGTCGGCCGCATAGACGTGCAGCCAGTGTCCGTCGCGCGGTTTGATGCCCTGCATGGGCCGCAGATATTCCGGCGAACCAGCGACCGCAGCGGCGGGCAATGCGCCATCGCTGACGAGCTTGGCGTCGCCATAAAGGTCGGTCAGCACCCTGTCGAGCAATTCGGCGCGCTGGGCGATTCCGGCACTGATTTCACGCCATTCCGCCCCGGAGATCAGCAGGGGAAGGCGGCTGAGGGGCCAGGTACGGTCGTTGGTTTCGCCATAGACCCGATAGGAAATGCCCATGTCCCGGATGCGCCTGTCGGCGGCCCCGAACCTCTGTTCCATTTCCTCCTGGCCGATCCGGCCAAGGGCAGTCAGATAGCGCAGCCAATGCGCGCGCGGCTGTCCATCCGGCCCCATGAACTCGTCCGGGATCCCGGGCAACGGCTGATAGCCGCTGGCCCAGGCCTCGACGCGATTGGGAGCAGGTTGGCTGCGCTTCAGGCCCGGCCGTTCACCAGCCAATGTTCCTCCGCAAGTCTAGGGTCAGTGGGAATTCACCGGGCAGTTCCTCACGCGGCGGATCGACTCGTCCCGGAGTATGTCCGTGATCCTGGAAACGTGCCAGCCGGCGCGCCTCCGCTTCGTAACTATTCACCGGGAAGGTGTCGTAGCTGCGACCACCCGGATGAGCAACATGATAGACACAGCCCCCCAGCGACCGGCGGCTCCAGGTGTCGATCACGTCGAAGGTGAGCGGCGCATGGACGGGGATCGTGGGATGCATGCCCGAGGCCGGCTGCCAGGCCTTGAAGCGCACGCCCGCCACCATCTCGTTGTTGGTCCCCGTCCCGGTCATGGGCAGCCGTCGGCCATTGCAGGTGATGACGTGACGCCCCTGGACGAAGCCCTGGGCCTTGATCTGCAGGCGCTCGACCGAGGAGTCGACGTAACGCACGGTGCCGCCGGCAGAGCCTTCCTCACCCAGTACATGCCAGGGCTCAAGGGCCTGGCGTACCTCGACTTTCACGCCGCCATGCTCGACCCGCCCGTAGATGGGGAAGCGGAACTCAAGGGCAGCCTGAAACCAGATCGGGTCGAAGGCGTAGCCAGCCCGCTTGAGGTCATCGAGCACGCCCAAAAAGTCTTCCCAGACGAAATGGGGCAGCATGAAGCGGTCGTGCAGGGAAGTTCCCCAGCGCACGAGCGTTCCTTCCTGCGGTTCGCGCCAGAACCATGACACGAGCGCGCGCAGCAGGAGCTGCTGGGCAAGGCTCATGCGCGCATCCGGCGGCATTTCGAAGGAGCGGAACTCGACGAGGCCGAGGCGGCCGGTTGGGCCGTCCGGGGAATAGAGCTTGTCGATGCATATCTCGGCACGATGGGTATTGCCGCTCACATCCACCAGCAGGTTGCGATAGAGCCGGTCGACCAGCCAGATCGGAAAGCCCCAGCTGTCCTTGTCAGGCGTATTGGAGAGGGCAATCTCAAGCTCGTAGAGCGCATCGTGGCGCGCCTCGTCCACGCGCGGCGCCTGGCTCGTCGGGCCGATGAACAGGCCAGAGAAGAGATAGGACAGCGACGGGTGATGCTGCCAGTAGAGCACGAGGCTCTTGAGCAGGTCGGGGCGGCGCAGGAAGGGCGAGTGATTGGGGTTCTCACCGCCAAGCACCACGTGGTTGCCGCCGCCTGTGCCCGTATGTCGGCCGTCGGTCAGGTATTTGTCAGTGCCCAGCCGTGTCAGGCGCGCTTCCTCGTAGAGTGCCGTCGTATTTTCGACGGCTTCTTTCCAGGAGGCTGCCGGATGGATGTTCACCTCGATCACGCCCGGATCGGGGGTGACCTTGATCACATTCATCCGCGGATCGGCTGGCGGCGGATAGCCTTCGATATGCACCGGCAGGCCAGTCTCTTTGGCCGTGGCTTCAACCGCGGCGAGCAGTTCGAGATAGTCCTCGAGCTTGCTGACCGGCGGCATGAAGACGCACAGGATGCCATCGCGCTGCTCTATGGTGATGGCGGTGCGCACCGCTCCTGCTTCCGTCGTCTGATCGAAGATTGTCTGCTGACCGGTCGTTGGGTCGACCGAATAAAGCTGCTGCAGATGACCGGGATCCGGCAGGTCCTCGCGCTTTTCCAGCGGATCCTGAGGATGGATATAGGGGTAGGATGACTTCGGGATCCAGGGGAGTGAATTCATCGGCAGGCGATAGCCAACCGGCGAGTCGCCCGGGATCAGGAAAAGTTTGTTGCGCCGCAGGGGCCAGCGCTCAGACATCCAGCGTGGTGTTGACAGTGCATTCCAGCGCTGCACCGGCAGGACGAAGCCCGTCGCCTTTGACAGGCCGCGATCGAAGGTGCGCACCATGCGCGCACGCTCCTCCGGGTCGTCGATGCGTGGATTGGACGGATCGACGTTTGCGGGAAGCTCGCCTTCC
>CAISZN010000200.1 GCA_903889985.1 uncultured Hyphomicrobiales bacterium
ATAATGTTGCCTCCTATGCGCAGCGCGACATTGGCATCGCCCTTCGCTGCAAGGCCGGCCAGCAGGATATCCTGTTCCAGATCTTCGGCGCGCAGTCCCGCCTCAAGGGCGAGACAGTCGGCTCCGATGTGACCGTGCAATTGCGTATCGACGAGGGGGAGATCCTGACGCTGAAGGGAACGGTCAGCGCCATTCTGGGCGACAGGGTGGAAGTGCAGGGCGGCGATGCGGAGGCTATCGGCAAGATCGGCGATGCGGGGCGCGTCGGGGTCCGCTACACGATTGGCGGCGGCACTGCGACCACCAGCCTCGTCCTCAACAGCCTGGAACAGGTGGTCAAGGGCTTGCGGCGGGCCTGCCGGCCCAGGAGCTGAAGCAGGATGAACCGCAGAAAGCCTTTTTTGGCAGGTACACGTGTCACGAATTCCCATCTAGACTGGGAATAGGGGCTCGAAGGGACACATCGCGTCAGTGCGCGAAATCCTCACTATCATCGCCTGTGTTCTGGTGGCGCTGCTGACGGCGGCGCTGGCAGGGCCCTATTTTGTCGACTGGACAAGCCAGCGCGAAGCCATTGATGCGCAGCTCTCCCGCGCACTCGGCGCGACGGTGAGCACGCGTGGTGCCATTGACCTGAAGCTCCTGCCGACGCCGCGCCTTGTGCTTGAAGGTGCGCAGGCTGGCGGTAGCACAGGAGAGCCGCTGTTTCGCTCGGGCGCGCTGCGTCTTGAACTGGCCGTGGCGCCCCTGCTGCGGGGCGAGTTCCATTTCATTGAGGCAACGGTGGAGAGCCCCGACTTGCGTCTGGAGGACGTGGGAGGGCGGCTTCAGCTTCCGGCCGGGGTGGCTCTTCGGCGTGATATCCGGTTTGACCGCATCCGCATCCGTCATGGCAGCGTGACCGTGGTGCGGCCCTCTGCGCCACTGACTATCGGCGGCATCGACCTCGATGCGGAGGCTGAATCCCTCTTGGGTCCTTTCAAGGGAACGGGAACCCTCACCCGCCCGGCCGGGGCCGTTACCTTCCGCTTTGCAACCGGGGCAAGGGAAGGCAACCAGATTCGCCTCAAGTTCGTCAGTGATGAGGCTGTCGGCCTTCCGCGCATGGATCTTGACGGCGTTGTCACTGCAGCAGGCAGCCTCGCCTCAGCAGCCTTTGATGGCAATGCGGTGTTTTCGGCTGCGGCGCCCTTGCTGTGGCGGGCCAACGGCCCGGTCCGCATCGATGCAGGGGCCATGACGTCGGAAGGCTTCGATCTGCGCGCAGGATCTGAAGACGCACCGCTGCAACTGACTGGCAACGGACGTTTCGACCTGCGTACCAGCCGGGCGGACGTTTCTCTTTCCGC
This sequence comes from uncultured Hyphomicrobiales bacterium, assembly GCA_903889985.1. GTDB lineage: Bacteria > Pseudomonadota > Alphaproteobacteria > Rhizobiales > Beijerinckiaceae > Terripilifer. The sequence goes on from CAISZN010000200.1 coordinate 1,350, forward strand.
TCGCCAGATTGATTTCGACCGCTTCTATTCGGCCATGGGCAATGACCGGGAGAGGCTGAAAGCCCTTCTGCAGTCAGCCTTCGAGGATGGCTCGCTGGGAAGCAGGTTGTCCTTCCCGCTGCGTCTCGATCTTCAGGTTCAGACCCTGCAGGTCGGCGGTGACACCCTGTCAGAAATCAGCACGACCCTGAGCACAACGCAGGACAGCCCGCCGCTGATCCGTCTTGCGGCGAGCGGTCCCGGACGTTCCTCGCTGACCCTCGATGGCACGCTTGAAACGGGGCCGGCTGCACGCTTTACCGGTTCGGCTGAGTTTGCCGCGCGAGATCTGACGCGGCTTGCGGACTGGCTCGAACCCATGTGGCCAGCGGGCTCCGGGCGTCTGAAAAATATTCCATTCCGGCAAATCGAGACGAAGGGTCGCGCGGTGATCTCGGCCGGAGGTATCGTTGCGACGGGACTGACCCTGCGCGCCGACCGCTCGACCCTGCAGGGGAATATCACCTATACCGCTGGCGTTGGTGGCGAGCGGGCGCGCCTGTTCGCCGACGTGACATCCGAAGCCCTCGACATCGATGGCGTTCCCGATCTTGCCGCACAGGGCCGCGCTTTCAGCGATACCGATCTGAACCTTGCCTTGGATGCCCGTGCTGTGCGTGTCGCACGCTTCGGCGAAGGGATGGTGGATGCCGGACGCATCCGCCTGCGGCTGCAGAAGACCCAGGATCTCCTGCAGCTGGAAGACCTCTCCATCGCAAATCTGGGTGGCGCATCGGTCACAATGTCGGGCGAGGCGCTGGCCAATAGCGGTCACGTGGAGGTTCGCCTTGATGCGCAGCGGCTGGGCGATCTTGCAGGCCTGATCCGTCGTGTTGCGCCGGGTCCCTTTGCTGAGGCGCTGGCGAGCCGCGCGACGGCACTCTCGCCTGCGCGCCTGACATTCGATCTTGCTGCGGAACGCGATGGTGTCGAGGTTCCATTCCGCCTGTCCAGCCTCAAGCTTGATGGCAGTGTGCGCGATACAAGCCTCAGCGGGATCGTGCGCCCGGATGGTAATGGTCTCAGTCTCAATCTATCGCTCGAGGCGGCCGAGACACCTCTTGTACTGCGTCAGATTGGCTTCGAGACCCTTGCGCTGTCAGGCATGGGACGGGCGCGATTCAATGTCACTGCGCGGGGCGACAGCACCAAGGGCTTCGAGACGGTGCTTGATGCGAGCCTCGCCGGTACGGATCTCGGGTTTCACGGAATGGTTGGCGGCGAATTCGCCACCCCCGATCTGCATGGGGCCCTGCGGCTGAAATCGAATGATGCGTCGCGGCTGCTGCGCATCCTGACGATCGCCCTCCCCGACATCACGCAGGTCTTGCCGCTAGATCTGACTGCGGACCTCGCAGGCTTGGGGCGGACGATCAACGCGGAGCATGTGGCCGGACGTTTTGGTGCAACACAGCTGTCTGGTCGTCTGGCATTGAATCGTGAGGGTTCGCCACGCCTCGAAGGAGAGCTCGAACTTGAGCGCGCATCCGTGCCGGCACTGTTCGGGCTTCTGCTCGGCCCAGCGCAGGATACACGCCCCGGGGTCCTCTGGTCTTCCGCAGCCTTTGCGCCGGGCCTGCAGGCACCACTGCCTGCAACCCTGTCCCTGCGCGCTAAGGAGCTGCGGATCGGTGATCGGATCAATGGTCGGGATGCATCCTTCACCTTGCGCCTTGCCGATGGGCTGCTCGCGCTGGATGCTCTGCGCGCACATCTCGATCAGGGTTCGCTGGAGGGGGATGTCGTGCTGCATCGTGATGGCACGGCAGCTTCGCTTTCGGGCAATCTCACCGTTGTCGATGTGCCTTTCGATCGCGGCAAGGTTTCGGGAGTCCTCAGCGCTCAATTGCATGTCTCGAGCACGGGACAGACTGCCGCAGCGCTGGTGGCCGGTCTTGCTGGGTCGGGCGAAGCAAAGATGTCGTCCTACCGTTTTGCGCAAGCCGATCCGAAGGCACCGTCACGTGTGATCGTGCAATCGGATGAAGGGCAGATCTATGTGTCGGAAAACGACTACATGGGCGCGCTGCGCCGAGAGCTCGACAAGGCACCGCTGGAACTCAGCGATCGTCGTTTCGATCTCAATATGGCGGGCGGTATGTTGCGCCTGACCTCAGCCTCAGGCCAGAGCCTGTCCCTCGACTTGCGCACGCTGACCTTTGAGGCTCGCGCCAATCTGACAGCTGATCCCCTGCCAAAAGACTGGGCCGGCTCCTCTCCGCAGGTCTCTGTGATCGATCGTGACGGGACCCGCGAGATAGATGCCGGTGCTTTCATCAATGCCCTGGCCACACGCGCCATCACCCGCGAGGCAGCACGCATTGAGGCACTTGATGGGGAGATCCGTGAACGGGCCGCCTTCGCCCGGCGCAAGCGCGGCCTCGATTTCCTGCGCCTGAGGGAACGCGAAATTGCAGCCTTTGAAGCAGAGCAGGCGCGCCTTGCCCAGGAGGCTGCGCGCAAGGTCGAGACGGAGGATCGCCGCAGGGCTTCAGAGGAGGCCGCTCGCATCATGAATGTACCTGCGCCGATCAATATCGGCCCGCTACCGCCCGCCTCGCAACCGGAATTCCGCGCGCCTCCAGCCAACACTGATCCAAGTGCGGCGGGTCGCTACTGATTGGACCGCGACTGCGCATCCCGCAGGACGAAGACGCGAATTGCAGAAGAGAGATTGCCCTGACCTCGAGCTGCGTCGATCTGCGCGACAAGGGCTGCCAGGGCGATATTCTGACGTGCGGCTATATCCTTGAGCGCCAGCCAGAATGCATCTTCCAGCGAAATGGATGTGCCGTGACCCGCAATGACGAGCGAATGCTTGCGCATGCGCGTCGATGCAGGCGGTGGGTCAATCATCTTTTTGGGACGGGTCTTTGCGCCGGTGGCCTTCAAGGCGACGCTCGGCAAGGGCTTTCTCAGCCGCGGTCAATGCGCGCTCGACCTTGGTCCGTCCAAAGGCAATGCGATTGGCATCGGCCTTTGCGTCGGCGTCATTGCGGGTCTTCTCCTTGCGGGCGCGCCGCAGATTGACGACCTCGCCCATGGGTCAGGTCTTTTTCCGGAAGGCGTCGATGGACACAACCTTGTCGCTCGCCGCGGGAGCTTCCTCGCCAGAGTCGCGCGCCTTTGATTTAGCGGTCTTGGCCGACACTTTCGCCTCGACGGGCTCGGCAGCCAAACTGAGGATTTTTTCCGGCTTGGCAGGAGATTTCTGCGGGATCGCCTCGACAGGCACCGGGTCGGTGTCGTTCGCGCCTTCCTCGATCGTGTCCTGCACCTCGAATTTCAGGCCAAACTGGACGGA
>CAISZN010000201.1 GCA_903889985.1 uncultured Hyphomicrobiales bacterium
CATCAAGGCCGGGCGTGGCCTGAAGCGCGACTTCGGCGAGGTCGAAAACCTGGTCGTCTCGGTGAAGGGCACCGGCGATTTCGTTTCCGCCGCCGACCAGAAGGCGGAAAAAATCCTGTTCGAGGAACTTGCCAAGGGCCGTCCCGGCTACGGCTTCCTGATGGAGGAAGGCGGCGAGATCGAGGGGTCCGACAAGAGCCACCGCTGGATCATCGACCCGCTCGACGGCACCACCAACTTCCTGCACGGCATTCCGGTCTTTGCCATATCCGTGGCGCTCGAGCGCGAGGGCCAGCTCGTGGCTGGCCTCATCTATAATCCGGCCACCGACGACATGTTCATGGCCGAAAAGGGCCAGGGCGCTTGGCAGAACAACCGTCGCCTGCGTGTGACCCCGCGCCGCGACCTGTCCGAGGCCCTGATCGGCTGCGGCGTACCACATCTGGGCAAGGCCAAGGATCATCCACGATTCAAGGCCGAGCTGGCCGCCGTCATGGCAAAGACGCTGAACGTGCGCCGCATGGGTGCCGCCTCGCTCGACCTGGCCATGGTCGCCGCCGGCCGCCTCGATGCCTATTGGGAGCGCAGCCTGCAGCCCTGGGACATTGCGGCCGGCCTCGTCCTCGTGCGCGAGGCGGGCGGCTTTGTCAGCGACGCCGAGGGCGGCGATGCCATGCTGGAGAAGGGCTCGGTCGTGGTCGGCAACGACGTGATCCAGCGCGCCCTGCTCGCCCTGATCAAGAACGCCGCCTGACTCGCCCGCGCAGCCACCCCACAGGAAGCCTGCGTCACCGGTCTTGATTGTGCCATCGCAATCGCCTCTCTTAGGCGGGCGCAATCGGGTGACCCATGGCTGCACGCGACCCCTACCGCCTGTCCTCGCCCAATATCTTCCTGCTCAGGATGCTGGTCTTCCTCATCCTGATCGGCTTCCTGGCGCTGATTCTCTATCGCCAGATCCTGGTGGCCTTTCAGGCCAATCCCGGCCTCAACGGCCTGATCCTGGGCGTCCTGACGATCGGCATCCTGCTGGCCCTGCGGCAGGTGTTCCGGCTTTTCCGCGAAGTGAAATGGGTCAACGCACTCGGCACGAGCAACATGGATCAAGTGCCAGCGCCGATCCTGCTCGCCCCCATCGCCTCCATCCTGGGCGAGGACGGCGCCCAGCGCTCGATCTCCACCATGACGCTACGTGCCATGCTCGATTCAATCGGCACGCGTCTCGACGAGTCGCGCGAGATTGCGCGTTATCTCGTTGGCCTGCTCGTATTCCTTGGTCTGCTCGGCACCTTCTGGGGTCTGCTCGAAACCGTGGGCTCCATCGGCAAGGTCATCCGCTCCATGCAGACGGGCGCCGATGCAGCCGTCATGTTCGACGACCTCAAGAACGGTCTGGCTGCGCCCATCGCGGGCATGGCGATCTCTTTCACCTCATCGTTGTTCGGCCTTGCAGGCTCGCTGGTGCTCGGCTTCCTCGACCTGCAGGCCGGGCAGGCCCAGAACCGCTTCTACACGGAGCTGGAGGACCGCCTGTCGCTGAATGCCATCGACGCCCCCTTTGCCAGCGCCAGCCTGCCCCCGGACCTGCAGGCGGCCCTCGAAAGGATCGGCCTCGCCCAGCACGAGGGCGGCACCTCGCAGGCAGCGGCGACCGCCATGGCCAATCTGGCAGAAGGCATCCAGGGCCTCGTGCAGCACATGCGCACCGAGCAGCAGCTGATCCGTGACTGGGTCGAGTCTCAGGCTGCCCAGCAGCGCGAAATCAAAAAGCTGCTGGAACACCTGTCCTCGAGAACGGGCCAATACTGATGGCTCTCGGCCGCGCCCGACGCTCCGAACGCGGCTTTGACTATTGGCCGGGCTTTGTCGATGCCCTCTCGGTCATGCTGCTGACCATGATCTTCCTGCTGTCGGTCTTCATGCTGGCGCAGTTCTTCCTGTCGCGGAACATCAGCGACAAGGACACGGCCCTCCTGAAGCTCAACCGGCAGATCGACGAGCTGACGTCGCTGCTGGCGCTAGAGCGGGCGGGGAAGGCAGACGCCCTGTCGTCTGTGAGCAGCCTGACAGCCACGCTTGATCAAGCCGCGACAGAAAAGCTGCGGCTTGAAGGGATCATCGCGGCCAATAGTGCGGCTTCTTCGGCGACGGGTGGCGCCGTCAGCGAGGCACAGCGTGCGCTGGATGCAGAAAAGCAGATCTCCGCGCGCGCCGCTGCACAGGTGGACATTCTCAACCAGCAGATCTCCGCCCTTCGCCGCCAGCTCGCAGCCCTTGAAGACGCCCTCAACGCTTCTGAACAGCGCGACAAGGAGAGCCAGGCGCGCATCAGCGACCTGGGCTCACGCCTTAATCTGGCGCTCGCGCAGAAGGTGCAGGAACTGGCGCGCTACCGCTCCGACTTCTTCGGGCGCCTGCGCGAAATCCTCGGCAACCGGCCCGGCATCCGCGTGGTCGGCGATCGCTTCGTCTTTGAAAGCGAGGTTCTGTTCGATTCCGGGCGCGCCGAGATCAATCCGGCGGGACGTGGGCAAATGGATCAGGTCGCCTCGGCGCTGCAGGATCTTGAGCGGGAGATCCCGCCTGAAATCCCCTGGGTCATGCGCGTTGATGGTCACACGGACAAGCGGCCGGTGACCGGCCAGTTCAAGTCGAACTGGGAGCTGTCTGCAGCACGTGCGATTTCTGTCGTGCAATATCTCGTCTCGCGTGGCGTGACGCCCCAGCATCTTGTCGCTGCCGGTTTTGGCGAGTTCCAGCCACTCGATACCGGCGATGGAGACGAGGCCCTGCGGCGCAACCGCCGCATCGAGCTGAAGCTGACAGAGCGGTGAGTGACATGATCGCTCCCGTCACAAAACGCGACCGGGAGAAGCTGCTAGATCTCTGGGTCGAAAGCTGGAGCAGCACCTTTCCGCAGATCGATTTCGGTGCGCGCCGCCCATGGTTCGATGCGCGACTCGATGACTTCGAGGCGAAGGGAATCCATGTTCTCGGGGCCTTCGCCGAGAGCGGAGAGCTTCTCGGTTTTGTGACGCTCGACGAAAATTCCGGTGAGATCGACCAGCTTTGTGTCGCAACGTCCGCGCAGGGATCTGGCGTCGGAAAAGGGCTCTTGGAGGCAGCAAAGGAAGCCTCGCCTCATGGCCTCTCGCTGACGGTCAATCTCGACAATCACCGCGCCCTTCGCTTCTACGAACGCGAGGGATTTTTACGCGGACGGGAAAGCACAAACCCGTCCTCGGGCCTGCGCACCGTGGCGATGCACTGGAACCCTACTCTGCAGCCTTGAAGGCCTCGGACAGGGCAGCTGCACCTGTTTCAAACTGCAGGCGCGCAAGCCGTGCATAGAGCCCGTCTTTTGCCACGAGGCTCGCATGGGTGCCTTCTTCGACAATGCGGCCCTGATCCATGACGAGGATGCGATCGGCCGAGAGTACGGTTGCCAGCCTGTGGGCGATGACAAGCGTCGTGCGGGTTTTCATGATGTTGTCGAGCGCAGCCTGCACGAGGGTTTCGTTCTCCGCATCGAGTGCCGAGGTCGCCTCATCGAGCAGCAACACGGGGGAATCCTTCAGCAGGGCGCGTGCGATGGCAAGGCGCTGGCGCTGGCCGCCAGACAGGGTCACGCCCCGCTCGCCGATGCGTGTCTCGAAACCCTCCGGCAATGCAGCGATAAAATCAGCAGCAGCGGCCTGTTCGGCAGCTGCGCGCACATCTGCATCGCTGGCATCATTGCGCCCATAGCGGATATTTTCGGCGACACTGGCGCCGAAGATCACCGGGTCCTGCGGCACGAGAGCCATGCGATGGCGCAGCTCCTTGGGATCGGCAGCACGAAGATCCACGCCATCGATCAGGATGCGTCCTTGCACAGGATCATAGAACCGCATCAGCAGCTGGAAGACGGTCGATTTTCCAGCCCCGGACGGGCCAACGATGGCAACGGTTTCACCCGGCCGCACCGAGAAGGACAGGTTCTCGACAACAACACCTTCCGGGCGTGTCGGATAGGCAAAGCGAACGGCCTCGAAGGCAACCTCCCCACGCGGCGGGACGGGCAGCGATTGCGGCTTGGCCCGTGCCACGATGGTCGGCTGAACAGAGAGAAGCTCGGCAATGCGACCACCGGCGCCCGCTGCAGCGGACAGTTCACTCCACACCTCCGAGAGCTGGCCAAGGGCACTCGCGCCGAGCACTGCGGAAAGGACGAACTGTGAGAGCAAGCCTCCAGTGATGCGACCTGCCAGCACGTCATGCGCGCCAAGCCAGAGCACCGCCACCACGCTCGAAAAGGCAAGGAAGATGGCCACAGCCGTCAGGATGGAGCGCGCAGCAGTCGCATCACGGGCGGCCTTGTAGGAGGCTTCCACCGCAACGGTGAAACGCGACACAGTCGCCAGCTCGGCAACAAAAGCCTGCATGGTGCGCACAGCACCCAGATTTTCACCCGCGAAAGCGGTTGCATCCGCGAGCTTGTCCTGCGCCTCGCGCGAGCGATTGCGCACGGAACGGCCCGAAGCCACGAGCGGAAATACGATGATCGGGATCGCAACGAGCACAAGGCCCGAAAGCTTCGGGCTCGTGTAGATCATCATGCCGATGGCACCGATGAACATGAACAGGTTGCGCAGGGCGATCGACGCAGACGACCCGAAGGCCGATTTCATCTGCGTCGTGTCGGCAGTCAGGCGTGAGACGAGTTCGCCGGTCTTGGCCGTGTCGTAGAAGGCGGCATCCAGCCGCGCGAGATGCGCAAAGAGATCCGCGCGCAGATCCGCAACGATGCGTTCGCCAATCGTCATCACCAGGAAGTAGCGGCAGCCCGAGGCGACCGCGAGCACGCCCACGACGAGCACCATGCCGGTGAAATAGGTGTTGATCAGGCCCTGGCTGTCGGAAGAAAAGCCAAAGTCGATCATCCGGCGCACGGCAGCCGGGACGGTCAGGGTTGCGGCGGAGGCAACGATCAGCGCGGCCAGGGCAGCCGCTATTCGACCCTTGTAGCGGCGGGCATAGGGGACGAGGGGAAGAAGGGCACGCAGCGACGTGCGGCTCTTGCGGGTCTCGGCGGAGGCTTGCTCACTCATCTCACTCAGATCCATTTGCCCATTGGTGCCGCAGGCTCGGCATCTTGTCACCCGGAGGCACCTGGGTTATAGGGGCGCAGCTCCCTACAGGGAAACTACTTTCCGGCGGTGTCGCCAGACCGACGCGCCTAACCCCGAGCTTTGTCGAGGAACGAGTACGATGAAGGCCGATATCCATCCGCAGTACCATTTGATCAAGGTCGTCCTGACCGATGGCACGGAATACATGACCCGCTCCTGCTACGGCAAGGCTGGCGACAAGCTGAACCTCGACATCGACCCCAAGACCCACCCGGCCTGGACCGGTGG
>CAISZN010000202.1 GCA_903889985.1 uncultured Hyphomicrobiales bacterium
CCACTTGAGGATGGCATCGCAGATGCGGTCAACGGTCGCGAGCGCGGCGCGGCGCGGCAGGCTTGAGATCGGATCGCAATAGAGCGTGTCCTTGCGCAGGTCGAAATAGAAGGCCGAGAGGTCGCTCGTCATGAAATGCGACAGCATCGACACGACTTTCTTGTAATCGAAATTCGCATAGGCCTCGCGAACCGGTCCGTCGAGTTCGGCGAGGCGATGCAGCATGAGCCGCTCGAGTTCCGGCATCTCCGAGACCAGCACTTCGTCACTTCGGTCGATATGCGCCAGCGTGCCAAGCATCCAGCGGATGGTGTTGCGCAGCTTGCGATAGGTCTCGACAAAGGTCTTCAGGATTTCCGCGCCGATGCGCAAGTCGTCCGAATAATCAGCTGCCGCGACCCACAGGCGCAGGATGTCAGCGCCCGCATCCTTGATGACGGTCTGCGGCGCGACAACATTGCCGAGCGACTTCGACATCTTCTGGCCCTTCTCGTCCAGAACGAAGCCGTGGGTCAGAACGACGTCATAGGGCGCACGTCCACGCGTGCCGCAGCTCTCGAGCAGCGAGGAATGGAACCAGCCACGATGCTGATCGGAACCCTCAAGGTACATGACCTCGTCGGGGCCGCCATCGCGGGTGCGATAGGTCTTCAGGTCTTCGCGAGTCTCAAGCGTGAAGGCATGGGTCGAACCTGAGTCGAACCACACGTCGAGGACGTCGTTCACCTTGTCGTAGTCGTCCGGATTGTAGTCATCACCGAGGAAGCGTTCCGCAGCGCCCGGAGCAAACCATGCATCCGCACCTTCCTTCTCGAAGGCTTCAGCAATGCGCTGATCCACCTTGGCATCGTGCAGGATGTCGTGGCCGCCCTTCTTGACGAAGACGCAGATCGGCACGCCCCAGGCACGCTGGCGGGAGACGACCCAGTCCGGCCGGTTCTCGATCATGCCGTTGATGCGGTTCTCGCCGGCCGCCGGCACCCAGCGCGTCTCCCGGATGCCGTTGAGCGCCAGTTCGCGCAGCGTCGATTCCATGCTGCTGGTGCCGGGCACAGTGAACAGCTGGTCCATGGCGATGAACCATTGCGGCGTATTGCGGAAGATGACCGGCTTCTTCGAACGCCATGAATGCGGATACTGATGCTTCAGCCTTCCGCGCGCGATGATGTTGCCGCAGGCAGAAAGCGCCTTGATGACGGTGTCATTGGCATTGCCCTTGGCACCCTTGTCATCGATGACACGCTTGGCGCCGCCCTCCGACGCAGGACCAAAGCCGAAAGCCTCTTCCGTGTAGAAGCCATCCGCATCGACCGTGTAGGGGATGCGCGTTGCAATGCCGCGCTCGATCAGCAGGCGCTGCGAGGCCATCCAGATGTCAAAGTCCTCGCGGCCGTGGCTCGGCGCAGTGTGGACGAAACCTGTGCCCGTATCATCGGTGACATGATCGCCATCGAGCAGCGGCACGTCGAAGGAATAGCCTGCATCGAAATTTGCGAGCGGATGGCGGCAAGCGACGATCTTCGAGCAATCCACATCTGCGATGCGCTCGAAGGATTCTACCTTTGCAGACTTGAACACATCTGCTGCGAGCTTGTCTGCGAGCACATAAAGCGCGTCCGTCTTCGCCCAGTTCTCGGCAGGTGCCGCCGTGACGCGATAAAGCCCATAGGCGATGCGTGACGAGTAGGAGACCGCGCGGTTGGCGGGCAGCGTCCAGGGCGTTGTCGTCCAGATGACGACAGACGCGCTCTTCAATTCGGAAGGTCCACCATCGAGTTTCGCGATGGGGAAGGCGACCCACACCGTGTCGCTGGTGTGATCCTCATATTCCACTTCGGCCTCTGCGAGCGCAGTCTTCTCGACCACCGACCACATGACCGGCTTGGAGCCGCGATAGAGCAGGCCGTTGCCCGCAAATTTCATGATCTCACGAGCGATCTGCGCTTCCGCGTCAAAGCTCATGGTGGCATAGGGGTTGGCCCAGTCGCCGGTTACCCCAAGGCGCTTGAATTCCTCGCGCTGGGTGTCCAGCCATTTCGCCGCGAAGGCGCGGCACTGGCGGCGGAACTCGACGACATCCACCTCGTCCTTGTTGCGGCCCTTGGCGCGATATTCTTCCTCGATCTTCCATTCGATCGGCAGGCCGTGGCAGTCCCAGCCCGGCACATAGTTCGAATCCTTGCCAAGCATCTGCTGCGAGCGGACCACGAGATCCTTGAGGATCTTGTTCAGCGCATGGCCGATGTGGATGTTGCCGTTGGCATAGGGAGGGCCATCGTGCAGGACGAATTTCGGCCGGCCCGCCGAATTTTCGCGCAGCAGCTTGTGGAGATCCATCTCCGCCCAGCGGGCGAGGATCTGCGGCTCCTTCTGCGGCAGGCCGGCTCGCATGGGGAACTCGGTCTTCGGCAGGTAGAGCGACTTGGAATAGTCGGGGCCTTTGGGCGTTGTCTCTGTCATGGGAAAAGCGGTCTCGGGCGGCGGATCGGGGCGCCGGGGCGGCGCGGCTCATGATCCGCAGGGTGTTGAAGGGATTTGCGGGCGAATTACCTCTGTCCCGGCACGCGTCAGTCAGGCGCGGGCCGGGCCGGTAATTCGCAAAGCCAATGGAAAGGCCACTGTATGCATGGGGCCTCCATAGCAGGGGAAGAGGCCCCGGTGAAGGGCTCAGCCGGCAAGCAGCGCGCGCGCCTTCTCCTTGTCGCGGTTCATTTCGGCCACGAGGGCCTCGAGACCGTCGAACTTTTCCTCGCCCCGGATCCAGCCCACGAAGGAGACCTCGACCGTCTTTCCATAAAGATCGCCGGAAAAATCGAAGACGAAGACCTCGAGCAGGGGCGCGCCACTGTCGGTGACTGTGGGGCGGCGGCCGAAATTGGCGACCCCGCCATGGGTGACGCCGTCTACCGTGAGCTTCACCGCATAGATGCCATGCCGCAGCCTGCAGGAGGGGTCGAGCTCCACATTGGCGGTCGGGAACCCGAGCTGGCGGCCCAGCTTCTGCCCGTGTATCACTTCGCCGACCACGAACCAGGGGTGGCCGAGCAGCCGCGCGGCCTCCGCCACATCGCCTCGTTCGAGGGCAACGCGAGCCGTGTTGGAATGGATGGCCTCGGGCCGGCCGGGCGAATTGGCGGTCACCTCGTCCACGATATCGACCTCGAATCCATGTCGTTGGCCCGCATCGGCCAGGAAGTCCGGCGAGCCGCCACGGGACTGGCCGAAGTGGAAATCATAACCGACCACCGCACCGGAAATCTGCAGGCGATCGACAAGAATCTCCGCCACGAAGCGCTCGGCCGGGGTTGCCGCCATGGTGCCATCAAACGGCAGGACGATCATGCCATCGACACCAAGCCTTGCCAGCGCCAGTCCCTTGGCGGGAACAGGGGTCAGGCGGAAGATCGAGGGGCTCTTTCGGAAAAAATCGACCGGGTGGGGCTCGAATGTGAGCACTGCGCAAGGACGTCGCAGTCGACGCGCCATGGCTACGGCCCGGCCGATCACGGCCGCATGGCCCTGGTGCACCCCGTCGAAATTGCCGATCGCGACCACGGGCCGCTCAAGCCCTGCCGGGGCGAAGGCCGGGTCGGAGGCGAGGATGAATCGGGAGGACGGAGCCTCGGCGCTCATGGGATGAATGTCAGCCAGTGGCGTGGAAAGAGAGGCGCATCTGCGCCGGCGGGCGCAAACTGCATGGCAGCCCCCCGAGCGTCAAGCCAAACGACGGGAGGTGATCTTGTGCCGCAGGGCGCTTCTGCAGATCACCGAAGGGGGGCAGCGAAGTCATTAACTCCTGCATCTACGGCTTTTTTGCCTAACCATTTACAATCATTAACGGAAGTTGGCGGTGGGATTTAACTTCAAAGAAAGGAGGTGGTTTTATAACAAAGTTGGCTGCAATTCGTGCGGCCCATTGCCTTTCCTTTGGCTCCCGGGGAGCTTCGTTCGATGATCGATCCGTCCATGCCCATTCTGGTTGTCGACGATTACGCGACAATGGTGAGGATCATCCGAAACCTGCTGAAGCAGATCGGCTTCGAGAATGTCGACGACGCCTCCAATGGCGAACAGGCGCTCGAGAAGATCCGCACCAAGAACTACGGCCTCATCTTCTCGGACTGGAACATGGAGCCGATGAGCGGCATCGAGCTGCTGCACAAGCTGCGCGCCGAGCCGGCCACGGCGAACATCCCCTTCATCATGGTGACGTCGGAATCCAAGACCGATAACGTCATGGCCGCCCGCAAGGCCGGCGTCAGCAGCTATCTGGTGAAGCCCTTCAATGCCGGCCAGCTGAAGGCCAAGATCGACCAGGTCATGGGCGCCATCGCTGCCTGAGGCAGCCTACCAGACGAGTTCCGGGATTGCGGCGACGGGTCGCACCCGCGCTTCCGTGAGCGCCTTGCTGAGGGCTGCTTCATCCAGTGGCCCCGAGGCATGCAGGTCACCCCGGTGAATGCCTGAGGTAACAAACAGCGCGTCGACCCCGAAATCGCTGGCGCCCTGGATGTCAGTTCGCAGCGCATCGCCGATGGCGAGAATGCGGCTCAGGTCCGGCGCTCCGCCACGCAGGCCGCCAGCCAGTGAGACAGCCCGCTCATAGATGGGTCGGAAGGGCTTTCCTGCCTGCAGCACAAGCCCGCCTGCCTCTTCATAGCGCTCGGCGAGGGCGCCCGAGCAATAGATCAGCTTGTCGCCCACATGGACCACCAGGTCCGGATTGGCTGAAATGAAGTCGAGCTTGCGACGGTGCATGACCGAGAGGCGGTCGTCATAATCGGAGGGCTGTTCGGTCAGGTCGTTGAACAGGCCTGTGCAGACCACATAGCTCGCCTCGTCCACGCCTACGAGGGGTGGCCGAATGCCGGTCATCTGTTCGAGGATGTCGAACAGGGTCAGGTCGCGCTCCGGGCCGATGTGGTAGAGCGGCGCTTCCTTGCGCTCGGCGATGAAGGAGAGGGTCACATCGCCTGAGGTGACCATGTCGTCATAGACATCCCGCGGCACTTTCAGGCCTTCGAGCTGGACCCGGATCGGCTGATTGGGACGTGGTGCATTGGTGATGAGCACGACGCTGCCGCCCTTGGCGCGAAAGCGCATCAGGGCGTCGCAAGCCTTGGTGAAGGCTGCCCTGCCGTTGTGGACAACGCCCCAGACGTCGCAGAGCAGGACGTCATAGCGATCCGCGACGGCCGAAAGGCCGGGAATGACGATGGACGGGCCTGAGGCCCCGGAGATGCTGGTCATCTTCCGGGGCTACCGGGGCTGGCCCTGCCTGTCAATTGCCGTAGGTGACCATGTCGACCTTGGTGAGCGTCACCTGGTTCATGATGCGTGCAGCATTGACCAGATGCCACGCCGTATAGGCCTCGGGAAAGGCATCGTTCGAAGACATCCCGTCCACTGGCACCACCACCTTGAAGCCGCGCAGGGCCGCCTCGCCGCCCGTATGCAGGACGGAGGTATTGGCAGCGGTGCCAGTGACGATGAGGGTCTGGATGCCCTTGTCCTTGAGGGTCTTCTCCAGGTCGGAGTTGATGAACTTGTCGGGCCCCAGAGGCGGCAGGACCGGGTCGCCGGGTGCTGCGGTCAGTTCGGGCAGGATGTCCTTGGCCGTCGAGTCCGCCGTGGCGATCGAATAGACGACGTACATCTTGTGCGCCCGGGCATCGTCGAGCAGTTTCTTCAGCTTGGGCACAGTGGCGGCGCAGCGCGGGCGCCGTTCCTTGGTGCAGGTCTGGGTGGTGAAGTCGAGCAGCAGGAGGGCGGTGGTCTTCGGATCGACGCTCGCAGCCTTCAGCGGTGGCGGATCGGGAAACTTCAGGCTCGACCAGTCGTCGAGCACGGCCTGAGCCTGAGCACCCGTGGTGAGCGCGAGCGCGACGGCGAGACCCGTCCAGAATTTCAGCATTTTGATCCTCCCCGGGCGGCCAGTTCCGGCCCTGCGGGGCAAGATCCTATGGTCCCTTGCCGGCGTCAATCGACGGCGGAAAGGGATCTTCTGGTTTGTTGTTGGGCAGCGCTTCGGGATGTTCACGGGCCAGCACGCCAAAGCTCAGGATCAGCGCCTGCAATTCAGGTTCGTGCACGAGTTCGGAGGCTTCCGTGACGGGAAACCATCGGGTCACCCGCTGGTCTTTCTCCAGCCACTCACCACGCTGCTTTTGAACCCGCAAAGGAAAGACGGACACGCGGACCAGTGTGCTGGCGCCATTCTTGAGCCGCTTCATGTAGTGGTAGTCGCCGAGCGGTTCCTTTGCCACCTTCCCATGGAGGCCTGCCTCCTCCAGCGCTTCACGTGCCGCTGCACCGTGAGGCTTGCGCTTTTTCATCGGCCAGCCCTTGGGGAGCACCCAGCGCCTTGTCTCGCGTGACGACACCAGCATGACCTCGAGCCCGTTCGGCCCGTCCCGGAACGGCAGGGCAGCATATTGGACGCGGGGGAGATCAGCGCTGATGAAGCCTTTTTTCATGGCATCACCTGAACAAGCCGGGGAGCGCGTAGAAAACGGCTCCGATCAAGGCGGCTGCGGGCATGGTGAAGATCCATGCCGTGACGATGTCCTTGGCCACGTTCCAGCGCACGGCCGAAACGCGCCGCGCAGCACCGACTCCGACGATGGCGCCGGTGATCGTGTGGGTCGTCGAAACCGGGATGCCCAGGTAGGTTGCAAGGAACAGCGTGATCGCGCCTCCCGTTTCAGCACAGAACCCTTGCATAGGCGTGAGTCGTGTAATTTTCGAGCCCATTGTGTGGACAATCCGCCATCCGCCGAAAAGCGTTCCCAGTCCCATGGCCGCCTGGCAGGTGATAACCACCCAGAATGGTACGTAGAATTCGCCCGTGATCTGTCCCTGTGAGAACAGCAGGACGGCAATGATTCCCATGGTTTTCTGGGCATCATTGCCGCCATGGCCGAGCGAATAGAACGAGGCCGAGACGAATTGGAGCCAGCGGAAAGAAGAATCGACCGCAAATGGCGTCGAGCGCACGAAAAGCCAAGACACGATGAGCACAAGCATAAGCGCGAGCGCAAAGCCAAGTGCGGGCGACATGACGATGGCACCAGCCGTTTTCAGCAGGCCATTCCAGACGATCACGGATGTGCCAGCCTTGGCCACCCCGGCGCCAACAAGCCCGCCGATCAGGGCGTGGGAGCTTGATGAGGGTATGCCCAGGAGCCAGGTGATGACGTTCCAGCTGATTGCGCCCATCAGGGCGCCGAAGATCACGCGGCTGTCGACGATCTCCGGCGAGATGATTCCCGTGCCGACTGTCTTGGCGACGGACAGGCCGAAGACAAGGAAGGCAATGAAGTTGAAGAAGGCTGCCCAGAAGACAGCAAATTGTGGCCGCAGGACGCGCGTCGACACGATGGTCGCGATGGAATTGGCAGCATCATGCAGGCCATTCAGGAAATCAAACAGCAGCGCGACGCCGATGAGGCCCCACAGCAGCGAGAGCGGGATCGTTTCCATTCCGCTCCTCAGAGATGTTCGATGACGATGGCGTTGACGCGGTTGGCAACGTCCTCGAACCGGTCAACCACCTTTTCGAGATGGCCGAGAATTTCCGAGCCCACCACAAAGGCCATGGGATCATCGTGTCGATGGGCCTTGTAGAGGTCGCGAAGTCCCTTGTCGTGCAATTGGTCCGACAACTCCTCCACACGCGTCAGTTCGTGAGCAAGGGTGCTGATCCTGGCGGCATCGCGCTTCATGTTGCGCAGCGCAGCCACGATGTCGACGGTGAGGCCGGCGGCCTGTACCACGAGGTCGCCCAGTTCGCGCATGGTGGCGTCGAACGTGTCGAGCTCGAAGATCGTGATCGCCTTGGCTGTCTTTTGCATCTGGTCGATGGCGTCATCCATCGAGGTGATGAGATCCTGAATATCGCCGCGATCGAAGGGTGTGATGAACGTGCGGCGCACCGCCAGCATCACCTCGGCGGTGATGGCGTCAGCTTCGTTCTCATGCTTGATCACAAGCCCGCAGGCTGCCGATACGCCGGGCCCGCCGTTGAGCAGCTCCCGCAGCGCCTTGGCTCCGTTGACGGAGACCTCCGAATGGCGGGCAAAGAGGTCAAAAAATTTTTCCTCCCGCGGCATCAGTGCCTGAAACCAGCTCAGCATCCCGTTCCCCTTTACTCGGCGCCGGGGATGCAACCCTTGCCGGCGCGTCCCCAGGCGCACTGTCACGGAATTGTCATAAACACGTCATGATTGAAAGGCCACCGCCTTTCAGGCCACTGTTCCCCAGCTTTTTGGAGGAGATCACCCGATGCCGCAGTTCCTGAACCCGCCGACCCTGTCCAGGCCCACGTCCCGCTTTTCACAGGGCGTCCTCGTCGAGGCCGGGGCCGAGCGCCTGATCATCTCGGGCCAGGTGGCGGTGAAGGCGGACGGGACCATGGTCCATGGCCTTGCCGCGCAGACCGAGCAGATCTTCGACAATCTCGAGGCCATGCTGGCGGCTGCAGGCATGGGGATCGCGAACCTTGTGAAGCTCACCATTTTCTGCGTGGATCCGGCTGGGGCTTCAACCGTGCGGGAGATCCGCAACCGGCGGCTGGGCGATTATGCCCCTGCCAGCACCTTCGTACAGGTGGCAGGACTGGCCAATCCTGCTTATCTGTTGGAGATCGAGGGCGAAGCTGTTCGCTAGTGCTGAACGAAGGGGGTTCCATGAGCCAGGCCAAGGACATCGTTCTGAACGTCAAGGGCATGACCTGCCAGGGCTGCGTGAATTCTGTCACGCGCATCATCAGGAAATCCGATCCGTCTGCCGATGTGAAGATCGATCTCGCCAGCGGACGGGTCGAGGCTCATACCCTGGCGAGTGCTGACGTGCTGGCAGCAGCGGTCACGGGAGGCGGCTACGAGGCGCACCCGCTCTGATCAATCCCAGCCAAGGGTACGCGGAGCAGGTCGTCTGCGCGGCCTGCCTTGGAATCCCGGTGCCGATGGGCTAGTGCAGAAATCTACCGGTGCCCAGTCACCCTCTGAAAGCAGAACGTCCATGAATCGCTTCGAGCCACGTCCCCTCGCTCCTGGAGAGGCGAAGATCGAATATCTGGATGGCGAATTCCGCGTCCTGAAGCCCGGTCCTTTCGTGCTTTGCGCCGTCACCGCGCAGCAGATCCCGCTTGAGGAACTGCGCTACTGGGACGTTGACCTGCAGGAAGCCTATTCGACCCCGCAGGCGAAGCTCGAACGGCTCGGCCGGGGTGACGTCAGGCTGTGATCAGAGTCCGATCTTGTCGGTGACATAGCTGGCAAAGACCTGCGGCTCGGCAAAGACAAGGGTCACCGGCACGGCCTCGATGCCGTTGCGATCGCTGATCCGCATGAGATCCTTCTGCGTCGTCACCAGCCGCGCACCGAGATCCGCCGCAGTCTTGCGAAGCGACGTCAGTTCCTCGTTCGAAAAGGCGTGATGGTCATCGAAATCGCGGGTGCCCACAACCTGCGCGCCCAAGGCCCGGAGGGTTGTGTAGAATTTCGACGGATCGCCAATTCCTGCGAAGGCGAAGACGCGCTGTCCCTTGAGGTCTGCTGCTGTGACCTGATCCGGTTCGATGGAGGCCTCAAACACGGCCTTGCCGCGCTGCCTTGCCTGCGTGGCCAGTGCGCCGCCCTGGGTTCCAGCCCCGATCACGATCAAAGCGTCCACGGCTGGCCATTGCGCTGATAGCGGGGCCCGAAGCGGACCCGCTGGAATGCACAGCCCGTTTCCGACACCCCGGCGGCCATCGACGACGGCGAGGCTCAGTTGCTTCGCAAGGCTGGGGTTCTGCAGCCCGTCATCCAGAATGATCACCTTTGCACCTGCTGCCTCGCAGGCCGCAGCTCCTGCAACCCTGTCCGCACTGACGAAGGTCGGGGCGATCTGGGCAAGCAGCAGGGGTTCATCCCCGGTCAGGGCAGCTATGTCCCGCATGGGATCGACCCGGTGGGGGGCGCCCTGATGGCTGCCGCCATAGCCGCGTGAGAGAAAAGCTGGCGAAGCGCCCCGCCCTTTCAGGAGCTCGCCGAGTGCCAATGCCACCTGCGTCTTGCCTGTGCCGCCCGCCGTGAAATTGCCGATGCAGATCACGGGCACAGCGGCGCGCTGCCCCACCTGCCGCATCCGCGAGGCAGTGATGGCACCATAGATTGCTCCCAGCGGGGCGAGCAGGCGCGCGACCGCTGGGGCCTGTTCCGC
>CAISZN010000203.1 GCA_903889985.1 uncultured Hyphomicrobiales bacterium
GGACTGCCGACGCCGGACCTGCTGCGCGTCGTTTGCGCAAAAGCCCTGGCAGCAAAACCGGCAAGCCAGAGCGAAGCCCGGCAGTTTTTTGCGCAGCATTTTGCAGCCTTCGAGATCTTGCCCGACCAGCCGATCCGGGCCGGCGGCCCAGCCTTTTTCACCGGTTATTATGAGCCGGTGGTCGATGGCGCGCTGGAGCGGAGTGAAGATTTTTCTGAAGCACTGCTGGGCCGACCCGCGGATCTGGTGACGCTCGCCCCACAGGATGAACGAGGTGACCTGCCTGCCGATCTGGCCGGAGCCCGCCGCCTGTCCGATGGCCGCCTCGTTTCCTTCCCCGATCGAGCCGCGATCGATTCCGGCGTTCTGGGCGACACAGCCCTGCCGGTCGCCTTCGTGCGAGACGGCATCGAAGCCTTCCTCATTCAGGTGCAGGGCTCCGCTGCCGTCCGGCTTGCCGATGGCCGGCTCGTGCGCCTGACCTATGCGGGCCGCAATGGCTTGCCCTATAGCTCCATCGGACGGCAGCTGATCGACAGCGGGGAGATTCCCGAGGCCGAGATGACGCTGGCCCGGCTCAAGGAGTGGGTGCGCGCCGCAGGGCAGAGGCCGGGTGAGGCCGGACGTGAGCTCATGCACCGCAATCGTAGCTTCGTCTTCTTCACGCGCGATGAAAGTGCGGGCCGCGCGGCGGGTCCCATCGGGGCGGCCTCGGTTCCGCTCACGCCGCTGCGCTCCGTCGCCGTCGACCGCACGCTCTGGCCCTATGGCCTGCCCTATTGGATCGAGGCGGGAATTGCGACGAAATCCAATGGCGTCGGCTATTTTCGTCAATTGCTGATCGGACAGGACACGGGCTCGGCAATCCTTGGGCCTGCCCGTGCCGACATCTTTTTTGGCAGCGGTGATGAGGCTGGAAAGCTGGCGGGCAATGTTCGCCACACCGGGCGGATGGTGGTTCTTTGGCCCCGGGCGGAGGCTCCATGAGCCCGGGACCCCGCAGCCACCACCGCCGTCGCCATCTCTCGAACGAGGAGCTGGATCTCTGGCGGCAGGTCACCAAGACCATCTCGCCCATGCGCACTGCGCCTGCGGTTGAAGCTCCTCCGGAATCTGCCGGAACCCCGGCCGAAAAGCTGGTTCCCGCCCCGCCTGCGCCCATGGGGCGCAAGAGCAAAAAGCCGGCTGCTGCGCCTGCCGAGCCGCCGAAACCACCCGCCCGCCCGGCGGTTCCCCCGCTCACCCAGATCGAGCCGCGGCTTCGCCAGAGACTGCGGCGAGGCCGCAGCGACATCGACCGCGCCGTCGATCTCCACGGCCTGCGGCAGGATGAGGCCCATCGCCGGCTCCATGGGTTTCTGGCTGAATGCCAGCGCGACGGTGCCAAGCTCGTCCTCGTCATCACCGGCAAGGGTCGTGGGGCCGAAGACGCATATGAGGAGCCATATGGCGTGCTGCGCCGTGCGGTTCCCCATTGGCTGCGCGAACCTGCGATGCGCAGCCTGGTGATTGGCTTCGAAGAGGCGACGGCGACCCATGGCGGGGCTGGCGCCCTGTATGTCCGGGTGCGTCGGTTCGGCCGCACCAAGCCGGGAGATGGGCGATGACGCCCTTCGGAAAAAGGCTGCGCGAATTGCGCGCCGCGCGCGGCGTGACCATGAAAGAAATGGCGGACGCCATTGGTGTTTCGGCTGCTTACCTCTCCGCGCTGGAGCATGGGCACAGGGGCAAGCCAACCTACTATCTGCTGCAGCGGATCATCACCTTCTTCAACATCATCTGGGACGAGGCGGAGGATCTTGAGCGCCTCGCCCAGAACTCCGATCCGCGCGTCGTGGTCGATACCTCGGGCCTGACTCCGGCAGCCACAACCCTCGCCAATCGCCTGTCGCGCAGCATTCGCAGCCTTTCCGACGCGGATGTGGAAGCCATCCTTGCGCTGCTGGAAACCCGCCTGAAGACAAAGCCCCGTCGCTGACGACTTGACGGGCGCGCCCGGGCGGTGCCACACGAACCCGCCCTCTTTTCTCCGATGGGAAGTCCCATGTCCGACTCGCGTTTCGATATCCTTGGTCTCGGCAATGCGATTGTCGACGTGATCGCCCGCACCGATGACGATTTCCTCGCCCGCGAAAAACTCGCCAAGGGCGGCATGATGCTCATCGACGAGGCCCGCACCCTCAAGCTCTATGACGCCATGGGTCCGGGGACGACGATCTCCGGTGGCTCCGCCGCGAACACCATCGTGGGCGCCGCATCGCTGGGCGCTCGCACCGCCTTCATCGGCAAGGTCAAGGCCGACGAGACAGGCCATGCCTTCACCCATGACATCCGCTCGGTCGGCGTCACCTTCAACACCGCGCCGGCCAAGGAAGGTCCCGCGACTGCCCGCTGCCTTGTGCTCGTGACACCCGATGGCGAGCGCACGATGAACACCTTCCTCGGCGCCTGCCAGAACCTCACCCCTGACGATGTGGATGAGGATCTCGTGCGAGCCGCCGAGATCGTCTATCTCGAAGGATACCTGTGGGATCCGCCAGCCGCCAAGGAGGCCTTCAAGAAGGCTGCCGCCGTTGCCCATGCCGCTGGCCGCCGGGTTGCGCTCACTCTGTCGGATTCCTTCTGCGTCGACCGTTACCGCGATGAGTTCCTCGGCCTCATCCGCGAGCGTCACATCGACATTCTCTTCGCCAATCAGCACGAGCTGCACGCCCTCTACCAGACATCGGATTTTGACACGGCCCTCTCGGCTCTGCGCGATGAGGACATCGTGGGCGTTGTCACCCGTTCGGCCGAGGGCTCCGTGACCGTGACCCGCGAGGAGACCCATGCGGTCCCTGCCTTCCCCATCGAGAAGCTGGTCGACACCACGGGCGCGGGCGATCTCTTCGCTGCAGGCTTCCTGGCTGGCCTTGCCCGCGGTGGCGATTTCGTCGCCTGCGGTCGCCTTGGTGCGCTGGCGGCGGCGGAAGTCATCCAGCATTACGGCGCCCGCCCGGAACGCAGCCTGCGCGAATTGGCCGAGCAGGAAGGCCTGTTCTGAGAGCGCCAGCAGGACATTGAAAAGGAGCGGGGCCGTCATCGCGATGGCCTCGTCTCGATCACGATCAGCCGCGCCGAATCCGGGCAGACGAAATTCGCCGTCCAGGCGAGTTCGGCCATGCGCTTGCTGGTCAGGCCGATATGGCCGGTCTTCACGTCATAGATGCAGACCGTGCCCCCGCCCGCCCGTTCCAGCACGTCGATGCGCTTCGCACCCGGATCCCATTTGCTGGCCTCGCCGCTTTTCAGCCCGGAGACTTCCGCCCGCAATTCCGGGTCGCGCAAGCCGTTGACCGTCTGCTCGATGAGTTTGTGGACGGCCGTTCCATAGGTCCAGGCGGAGGGATAGGCCTCGCGCGGCACCACGCGGGCGGCGGCATCGGTGATGGCCTGCACCAGTTGCAGCCGGGGGCAGGCCTGGTTGACCTGGTCGCGGCTCAGGCGTCCGACCCAGGCCAGGACCTTGCGGCCGAGGTCCGGCCGGAATTCCCTGGCCCGATGGGTGGGGGACATAAAATTAAGTTCATATTCCCAGACAAACACGTCGGCAAAGTCTGCGCCGTCCATGATAAAGTCAGGTGTAAGATATTCGCTGGACTCGTGATTATCGTTCTGATGCAACCTGATGGGAGTTTTGGGAGGACTCATGTCCCTCTCCGTAACCGGAAATTTTCCTAGCTATGGACCGGATCAAATCCCAAAATCAAGATATAATATGGGTATGATGTCCCATTTCGGGGAGGGCCCTGCGTCGTCCGGAGGGTCAGAGCTTGCGCAGGGACACGCGCTCTATCCGATGGGTCGGACCCTTGGTGAGCACCAGGCTCGCCCGCGCCTTGGTCGGCAGGATATTCTCGTTGAGATTGCGCAGGTTGATCTTCGTCCAGATCGACTTGGCGGTTTCCACCGCCTCTTCGTCGGTCAGGTCCGCATATTTGCGGAAGAAGGATCTCGGATCCCGAAAGGCGGTTTCCCGCAGCCGCATGAAGCGCGAGACATACCAGCGCTCAAGATCCACCTCTTCCCCGTGGAGATAGACCGAGAAGTCGAAGAAGTCGGAGACGAAGGGGATCTCCTTGCCGAGCTTGTTGGGCAGGAGGACGTTCAACCCCTCGACGATCAGGATGTCAGGACGGTCGACCGTGACCTCCTGACCCGGCACCACGTCATAGACGAGATGGGAATAGACCGGGGCCTTCACCGGTGACTTCCCCGCCTTCACATCGGTGAGGAATCGGACGAGGGCTGCCCCGTCATAGCTTTCGGGAAAGCCCTTGCGCTCCATCAGCCCATCGCGCTCGAGCACCGCATTGGGCAGCAGGAATCCATCGGTCGTGATGAGGTCCACCTTGGGCGTATTGGCCCAGCGGGACAGTAGCGCCTTCAGGACCCGGGCGGTGGTGGACTTGCCCACCGCCACCGATCCGGCAATGCCGATGATATAGGGCATCTTCCCATCCTCGGCGCCAAGGAACCGTTGCGTAGCCTTGAACAATCCCTGCGTGGCGGCGACATAAAGCGCCAGCAGGCGCGACAATGGCAGATAGATCGCGACCACTTCCTCGACCGAGATCGGATCGTTGATGGACTGCAGCTTGTGCAGATCCTCGACCGTCAGGGTCAGCGGGGTGTCGGCGCGCAGGGCGGCCCATTCCGAGCGCGAAAAGTGACGATAGGGCGAGAATTCCGGCACGCTCTCGAGCGCCGAAGCCGGGTTAAGGGGCAGTGTCCCGTCCCCGTCCATCTCAGCCGTTCCCGGGTCGGGCGGCTTTTTCCGCATGACCGGACTGGGCCGTGCGCCGTTCCAGTTCCTTTAAAACCTCGTTGAGGCTGACACCGCCCGTGCGCAGCAGCACAAGCAGGTGGTAGAGCACGTCGGCGGCTTCGTTGCGCAGGTCGGTCTTGTTGCCTTCCATGGCGGCGATCACCGCTTCGACGGCCTCTTCGCCAAATTTCTTGGCGGTGCGCGGCGTCCCCGCATCCAGCAAAGACCGGGTGTAGGATTTGTCCCCGGTCGAGGTGGCACGGGATTCGATCAGGGCGTCGAGATCGGCCAGTGTGAAGGTGGTCATGGCCACTCCTTAATCCAGCCGCACAGCAAGGCCGGCAGCGGCCATGTAGTCCTTGGCCTGCCGGATCGTATATTCGCCGAAGTGGAAAATCGAGGCGGCCAGGACAGCGGTGGCGTGGCCATCGCGAACGCCCGCCACCAGATGATCGAGATTGCCGACCCCGCCCGAGGCGATCAGCGGCACGCGCACCACATCCGCAATGGCGCGGGTGAGTGCAATGTCGAAGCCGCTGCGGGTTCCGTCGCGATCCATGGAGGTGAGCAGGATCTCGCCCGCTCCCAGCGAGACGACCTCTTTGGCAAACTCGATGGCATCGATGCCGGTGCGGGTGCGCCCGCCATGGGTGAAGATCTCCCACTTGCCCTCGCCCACCGACTTGGCGTCGATGGCCACGACGATGCACTGGCTGCCGAATTTTTCCGCCGCCTCGCGCACGAACTCGCGCCGGGTCACGGCAGCCGTATTGATCGACACCTTGTCGGCGCCTGCCAGCAGGAGCTTGCGAATGTCATCGGTGGTGCGCACGCCGCCGCCCACGGTGAGCGGCATGAAGCAGGCTTCCGCCGTCCGGCTCACCACATCGAGGATGATGCCGCGATTTTCATGGCTGGCGGTGATGTCGAGAAAGCAGAGCTCGTCGGCGCCCGCCGCATCATAGGCCACGGCGCTTTCGACGGGATCACCGGCGTCGCGCAGGTCGACGAAGTTGATGCCCTTGACGACGCGCCCGTCCTTGACGTCGAGGCAGGGAATGACCCGGCACTTAAGCAAGGCTGCCCTCCCGCGCCGCGCGGATCAGCTGCAGCGCCTTGGTCGGATCGAGTCGCCCGTCATAAAGCGCCCGGCCCGTGATGGCGCCCGCAAGCCTTGCGCAATCGGGCTGCAGCAGCCGCTCGACGTCTTCGAGCGAAGCCAGTCCGCCTGATGCGATGACCGGGATCTGCACTGCGTGGGCGAGATCGAGGGTTGCCTCGATGTTGAGGCCCTTCAGCACGCCATCGCGCGAAATGTCCGTGTAGATGAGGGCCGCGACACCGGCGTCCTCGAAGCGCTTGCCAAGGTCCGTGGCAGTCACCTGCGCAACCTTGGCCCAGCCCTCGACGGCGACGAGACCGTCGCGCGCGTCGATGCCCACCGCGATCTGGTTGGGATAGAGACGGGCGGCCTCTCGCACCAGTGCCGGATCCTTCACCGCGGCCGTGCCGATGATGACGCGGCTGACACCCTTCGACAGCCAGCCCTCGATGGTACGCAGGTCACGGATGCCCCCGCCAAGCTGCACCGGCATCTTGATGGTCGCGAGAATTTCCTCGACCGCCTCGGCGTTCACCGGCCTGCCTGCGAAGGCGCCGTCGAGATCGACCACATGAAGATATTCGAAGCCCTGGTCCTCGAAGGCCTTCGCCTGGGCGGCCGGGTTCGTGTTGAAAACCGTCGCCTTGGCCATGTCGCCATGGATGAGACGGACGCATTCGCCTTCTTTCAGATCGATGGCGGGAAACAGGATCACGGACGCCACCTCAGGAAATTGGCGATCAGGGCGAGGCCGAGCTTCTGGCTCTTCTCGGGATGGAACTGAGTACCGGCGAGATTGTCGCGGCCAACCATGGCGACCACCGGGCCGCCATACTGGGTGCGGGCAATGATATGCGCCGGGTCGCTGGGCACGAAGTGGTACGAATGGACGAAATAGGCATGCAGCCCGAGATCGCCGGTCGGGATCCCCTCCAGCAGGGCATGGGGCCGCTGCGGTTCGAGGGTGTTCCAGCCCATGTGCGGCACCCGCAGGCTTGGGTCGCTGGGCTCAATAGCGGTCACATCTCCGGGAATCCAGTCAAGACCCTGCGTCACCTGATGCTCAAGGCCGCGGCTCGCCATGAGCTGCATGCCGACGCAGATCCCGAGGAAGGGCCGGCCCTTGCGAATGACCGTATCTTCCAGAGCCTCCACCATGCCCGGCACGGCATCCAGGCCCCGGCGGCAATCTGCATAGGCGCCGACACCCGGCAGGACGATGTGGTCGGCCCGACGCACCAGGTCAGGGTCGCTGGTGAGGATGACCTCTCCTGCGCCCACCTCGGTGGCAGAGCGCTCAAAGCTCTTCAGGGCGGAATGGAGATTTCCGGACCCATAGTCGATGATGGCCGTGCTCATCCGTTGGCCTCATCGGAGAAGAGGCCCATGGGCGCATAGGCCGGGGCAAGGCCGGTGCGCACGAGCGGGGCCATGGACGGGCGGCTGGCCCAGCGGCGCAGGAAATGAGTTTCGGCTTCTTCGAGGTTTCCGGCCGAGACAACGTCGACGCAGCTGAACCGGCGCCGGTCCGTCGACCAGCGCAGAAGCGATGTCGCTTCAAAACCGATGAAAAGCGCAACGAGCAGGGTCAGGCCCGGCAGTACGGCCTGATTGAGCCCGGCAAAGCGCTGCAGGGCGAAGGCCCCGCCCAGCAGGGTGAGATTGATGGCCAGCCCGATCACCGAGCCGTGCCGGATGAACCAGAACGGCCCAAAGACGAAGGCGCCCCAGGAAAATCCATCGCGGATGAACCGGGCGCGCTCGGCGGCGGCGACCGGATCAAAGCCGTCGCGGGGGACGTGTACCGTATAGATCATGTCCGATCCTCAGCCCGACAGGGTCCCCTTGGTGGAGGGCACCCGGCCCTGCTGGCGCGGGTCGATCTGCAGCGCAGTTCCCAGCGCACGGGCCACGCCCTTGAAGCAGGATTCGGAAATGTGGTGGTCGTTCATCCCATAAAGCGTCTCGATATGCAGGGTGATCCCGGCATTCATGGCGAAGGCCTGGAAGAATTCCCGCACGAGCTGGGTGTCGAACTCGCCGATCTTGGGTGTGTGGAACTCCGTCCGGAAGACGAGGAAGGCCCGTCCCGACACGTCGAGGGCGACGCGGGTCATGGTCTCGTCCATGGGCAGGTGCACGTCCGCATAGCGGGTGATGCCGCGCAGGTCGCCCATGGCCTGACGCAGGGTCTGGCCCAGCGCGATGCCGACATCTTCCACTGTGTGGTGGAAATCGATGTGCAGGTCCCCCTCGGCCTTGATCTTCAGGTCCATGAGGGAATGGCGCGCCAGCTGCTCGAGCATATGGTCGAAGAATCCCACCCCTGTCGAAATATCGACCTGGCCGGTTCCATCGATCGTGACCTCGACCTCGATGCGGGTTTCCTTGGTGGCCCGTGAGAGTTTGGCAGTGCGCATGGCGCTCATCATCCTGTGGTACCCGTGGCTTCTATCAAGCCGGGTACGGCTTTGCTACCCTTGCAAAGGCCGGGCCCGTCTCATAGATGCGCCGGGCGAGTTGGAGTGATCAATGACGGACGGATCTGCGACCGGCCCCCAGAGCTGGCATGCCACCACCATCCTGATGGTGCGGAAGAACGGCCAGGTGGTGATCGGGGGCGACGGCCAGGTCAGCCTCGGCCAGACCATCGTCAAGGGCAATGCCCGAAAGGTCCGACGTCTGGGCAAGGGCGATGTGATCGCGGGCTTCGCCGGTGCGACCGCCGATGCCTTCACCCTCTTCGAGCGCCTCGAGGGCAAGCTGGAGCAGTATCCCGGCCAGCTCCTGCGCGCCTGCGTGGAACTGGCAAAGGACTGGCGCACCGACCGTTATCTGCGTCGGCTCGAGGCCATGATGCTGGTGGCCGACCGCCAGACCGGCCTCGTCCTCACCGGCAATGGCGATGTGCTGGAACCCGAGCAGACCGAGCACGGCAGCGCCATGGCCATCGGGTCCGGTGGCAACTACGCTCTTTCGGCAGCCCGCGCCCTCCTGCCCATGGATCTCGAAGCGCGCGCCATCGTCGAACGGTCGATGGCGATTGCCGGTGAGATCTGCGTCTATACGAACTCCAATCTGGTCATCGAGACCATCGACGCGCGTTAAGCATCGTCGCAGGAATTTCCCATGTCTGAATTTTCCCCGCGTGAGATCGTCTCGGAACTCGACCGCCATATCGTCGGCCAGAAGGACGCCAAGCGCGCCGTCGCCATTGCCCTGCGCAATCGCTGGCGCCGCCTGCAGCTGACCGGCGCGATGCGCGAGGAAGTGCTGCCCAAGAACATCCTGATGATCGGCCCCACCGGCTGCGGCAAGACCGAGATCTCGCGCCGTCTGGCAAAGCTTGCCAATGCACCCTTCCTGAAGGTCGAGGCCACCAAGTTCACCGAGGTCGGCTATGTGGGCCGCGATGTCGAGCAGATCGTGCGCGACCTGCTTGAGATTGGCATCGGGCTTGTGAAAGAGCGCAAGCGCAAGGGGCTCGAGGCTCGCGCCCAGCTGGCGGCAGAAGAGCGCCTTCTCAATGCGCTCGTGGGGGCGACCGCTTCCCAGACGACGCGCGATGCCTTCCGCAAGAAGCTGCGCGCCAGCGAACTCGATGACAAGGAAGTCGAGATCGAACTGTCGCAGGGTGGGGGCGGCGTGCCCATGTTCGAACTGCCGAACATGCCTGGAGCCTCCATCGGGGCGATCAACATCGGCGATATTTTCGGCAAGGGCTTTGGCCAGCGCACCAAGACGCGGCGCATGACGGTGCTTGAGGCCTATGCGCCTCTACTCGCCGAAGAGAGTGAAAAGCTCCTCGACACCGAGCAGGTGGTGCAAGAAGCCATCCACGACGTCGAGAACAATGGAATTGTCTTCCTCGACGAGATCGACAAGATCTGCGGGCGCGAGAACCGCGGCGGCGCTGATGTGTCGCGCGAAGGCGTCCAGCGCGACCTGCTTCCGCTGATTGAAGGCACGACCGTTTCGACCAAGCATGGCTCGGTGAAGACGGACCATATTCTCTTCATTGCCTCCGGGGCCTTCCACGTATCCAAGCCCTCCGACCTGCTGCCGGAGTTGCAGGGCCGCCTGCCGATCCGGGTTGAATTATCGCCACTCAATGAAGAAGATTTCCGTCGCATCCTCACGGAGACGGAAGCCAGCCTCATCAAGCAGTCCGTGGCGCTGATGGAGACTGAGGGCATTGACCTTGTTTTCGAGGCCGAGGCGATCGATGCGATTGCGCGGGTTGCCGTGCAGGTGAATTCCACGGTCGAGAACATTGGGGCCCGGCGTCTTCAAACCGTCGTGGAGCGGGTGCTTGATGACATCAGCTTCACCGCCACGGACCGGTTCGGTGAACGGGTGGTCATCGATGCGGCCTATGTGGAGAGCCATGTGGGCGATCTTGCCCGCAATACGGACCTGAGCCGCTTCATTCTCTGAAAACCTTTGGGGCGGGTGTGTCCTCCCGCCCCTTGCCTTGGCGGCCGGGGGTTGCCATAACCGCCGCCGCATTGGGCTGCACGGGCGGGGAGCCATGGCCAAATTTGATGAGCTTGTGTTTTCCGGCGTTCAGCCGACCGGAAACCTCCATCTCGGCAATTATCTTGGAGCAATCACGAAATTCGTGGCGCTTCAGGAAACGCACAAGTGCATCTACTGCGTGGTCGATCTACACGCCATCACGGTTCCGCAGGATCCGGTGACGTTGAAGTCGAACATCCGCGAAGTGACGGCGGCCTTCATTGCGGCGGGCGTCGATCCCAAGGCCCATATCGTCTTCAACCAGAGTCAGGTTGCCGAACATTCGGAACTTGCATGGATCTTCAACTGCGTCGCGCGCATCGGCTGGCTGAACCGCATGACGCAGTTCAAGGAAAAGGCTGGCAAGGATCGCGAGAACGCATCCGTCGGCCTCTACGCCTATCCGACTCTGATGGCGGCCGACATTCTCGTCTATCGCGCCACCCATGTGCCGGTTGGCGAGGACCAGAAGCAGCA
Organism: uncultured Hyphomicrobiales bacterium; assembly: GCA_903889985.1. Taxonomy (GTDB): domain Bacteria; phylum Pseudomonadota; class Alphaproteobacteria; order Rhizobiales; family Beijerinckiaceae; genus Terripilifer. The sequence goes on from CAISZN010000203.1 coordinate 10,905, forward strand.
TCTCGAACTTGCGCGCGACGTCGCCCAGAAGTTCAACAA
>CAISZN010000204.1 GCA_903889985.1 uncultured Hyphomicrobiales bacterium
CCCCCGACCAAGGAAGCCCGCAAGGGCCTCGAAGACGTGATCCTCGAACTCTGCGCAGCCAAGGAGCCGGGAAAGAGCATCGACCCGACCGAGGCCGCCCGCGCTTTCGCTGCGGCCCGTGGCGAGGACGATCTGGCCTGGCGGCGCTGGCTCACCCATGTGCGCGCAGCGGCCGTGGGGCTTGCCCGGCAGGGACGGCTGGTCATCTACCGCAAGGGCAAGCCCGCCGATCCGGAGGATTTCCGCGGTGTCTATCGCCTCGGCCTGCCGCGCAGCGAATAGTCAGGGCGCCGGCAGCAGCTCATCGATGCGGTCTGTCAGCCGATAAGCCAGCAACCCGACCCATTCGCGTGCCGCCTGGTCGAAGCGCGACAGGCCGCTGGCTGCTGTCGTGCTCATGCGCCAGAAATCCTCGTCAGTCCCTCGTGTCTGATAATTTGATGGGTAGGGCACCACGTCGAAGCCGGCCTTGCGAAACAGGCCGACGGAGCGTGGCATGTGCACGGCAGAGGTCACCAGCACAAAGCGCTCGCCCGGTTGTGGCTTCACGATCTCGCGGGTGAAGCGCGCATTCTCGTCAGTGTTTCGAGACCGATCCTCAAGGACAAGGCGCTCGGGCGCCATCCCCATGGCACTGTAGAAGGCCCGCGCCGCATCGGCTTCCGTAATACCCTCATCATCGATGACAGCATTGGAGCCGCCGGTGAAGATCACCTTCGCGCCGGGGAAGCGCCTCGACAGGATGAAGGCATCGGTCATCCGGCTGCCATCGCTGCCGAGCACGAAGGCCTGGCGATCCTTGTAAAGGATCTCATTCATGCCCCCGCCGAGCACGATGATACCCGTGGGTGCAGCCATGTTGTCAGGCGGTCGCGGGAAACGGTCCTCGAGCGGGCGTAACAGGAGGAGGCCGAGCGGTCCGAGACCCGCTGCCAGATAGAAGGCCATCCCTGCCCCAAGGCACAGGGCTCCCATTCGCCGCCGATGGCGCATCAGCGCAAGGCAACCCACTGCCAGCAAAAGGAGCAGCAGGTTCGAGGGCAGCACAAGTGCCCCAAGAACCTTTGAGAGGATGAAGAACATGGCGCGATCCCGCTCTCCTCAGTCCCACGTCGGGGCGAAGGGCGGGTTGACCAGGCGACCGTTGGGAACTGCCAGTCCTGAGAGGGCCTGCATGTCCTCGTCGGTGAGGGCGAAATCAAAGATCGCGAGATTTGCAGCCTGATGAGCCGGGGTCGCCGACTTCGGAATGGCCGCCACGCCGGGCTGCTGCATGTGCCAGCGCAGCACAACCTGCGCCGGCGTCCGGCCAAGCCGGGCTGCGATGCCAACAATGACGGGATCATCAACAATCCGCCCCTGCCCGACCGGGCAATAAGACACAAAGGCGATCCCATGCTTGCGACAGGTCGCGATGAGCGGATCCTGATTGAAGCGCGGATGATATTCGCACTGGTTGGTCGCGAGCTTCTCCCCATGGCGCCCTGCAATCGCGACCGCCTCCTCCACCAGGGCGATGGTGAAATTGGCCACGCCGATATTGCGCGCGAGCCCACGCTTCTTCACATCGCAGAGCGCTTCGATCGACTCCGCCAGGGGAATGCGCGCATTCGGCCAATGGATCAGAAGCAGGTCCACAAAATCGAGGCCAAGCCGTTTAAGGCTGCCTTCCGCGGACTTCTGCAAAGCCCCTGCCCCGATCTCATCGGGCAGAACCTTGGTCGTGAGGAAAATCTCGGAGCGCGGCACTGAGCTCGCGGCAATCGCCTGTCCGACCGCCGCCTCATTGGCATACATGACCGCCGTATCGATATGCCGATAACCAATCTCAAGCGCTGCACCCACGGCTTGCGTGCAAACATCGTCGCGCATCCGGAACGTGCCAAGCCCAAGAGCGGGAATATTGGCACCGTTGGCGGGAAGCTTGGGGGCAAACAGGGTCGACATGACGCGCTCCGGTCAGGTGAGTGGCAAGGTCAGATAGGTCTGCGCCGAAGGTCTCTGCATCAGCGCCGCATAATAGGCCTCGATGCGCGGACGCGATGGGCGCTCCACCGGCAGGTTAAGCCAGCGATGCACGCCCGAGGCCAATACCAGATCAGCCATGCCAAATGTTTCGCCGCTGATCCAGCGGTTCTTTTCAAGCCTCGCCTCCAGCATGAGCGTCATGGCTTCGAGCCTCAGCCGCGCCTTCTCGATTTCAGCCTCGGCGACTGCACCGGGCTGGCGTACCGTCCCCCAGAACACGGTTGTCAGATGCGGGTTGAAGCTAGTCTGCTGCCAGTCCATCCAGCGCTCCACATCGGCACGACGCAGGACGTCCTCGATCCAGAAGCCCTTGTGCGCATGTTTCGCACAAAGGTAGCGCGTGATGACATTCGACTCCCAGAGGACGAATCCATCATCATTGATGGTGGGAACAACTGAATTGGGGTTCATCGCCTTGTATTCGGGCGACTGCACCACGCCGAAAGCGAGCCCTGCATCAATCCGCTCGAAGGAAAGACCAAGCTCATGGCAGGCGATGAGCACCTTCTGCACATTCAGTGAATTCAGTCGGCCCCAGATCGTCAACATGGATCGCCCTCCGTCGGCCAGCATCCTAGCTGCGGGGGAGAGTTGCGCAAAGCTGCAGGCGTGGGCTGCCTGGCCTTGGCCGCCTAGCGCGGCATGGGGACCGGCGGCAACAACTGCATGGGTGCCAGCGCCATGGGAGCTGAACCTGCCGATGCTGTCACAGTCGCAGGGGCTGCATTGATGACGGGCTGCTGCGCCATCGAGGCCAGTGCAGTTGAGGGGACCTGCTGGGACGGTGTCCCCGGCGAGGTCGTGCCGTTGGCGAAAGCCATCCACTCGTTGCGGTCGCCGTGGAAGGCATTGCGATCAACGTTCGCGTTGATGCCCGGCACCACGCCATCGGACTGGTACTGCCAGAAATGCCACTGGCGCGAACCATATTTCACATGCGGCGAATATTTCGTCGAGCGCACCCAGATCGGATATTCGTTGAGTTCGTTGTCCGACAGGATTGCCTCGTAGAAATCGACGGTCGTGTAGATCACTGGCCGCTTGCCATAGTGGCGTTCCATCTCCTGCAGCATGACTCGCATGTCGCGGAGCGCGCTTTCGCGATCGAGATGACGCTTGCAGGTTCTGGAGGTCGGTGTCGCCTCCACATCGAGCACTGGCGGCAGGGCATCGGGCTCAGCGGGAACCACGCGCTTGAACCAGTCGATCTCCTCGCGGGGCGAGCGGCACCAATAAACGAAATGATAGGCGCCACGGGGAATGCCCGCCGCCTTGGCGCCATCCCAGTTCGCCTGGAACTTGGGATCGATATGGTCGCCACCCTCGGTCGCCTTGATGTAGGCGAAGGCCACGCCTGCGCTCTTCACAGTCGGCCAGTCGATGTCGCCCTGATATTTCGAGACGTCGATCCCGTGCAGGGTGAATTCGTGCGGATGGGTAGAGGTGAATTCGCTCTTGGCAGGCCGGATGGTGCGCGTCGTGTCAGCCAGCATCCCTCCCCCACCGCAACCGGCAAGCAGCGTTGAGGCCAAGGTCGCGAAAGCAAGCGCCCTCAGGCGCGAGGGAGTCAGAGAGGCGATCATCCTGTCAGACTATACTAGACCGGGTAATGTTCCGTTAAGCCCGATCTTTGGCCAATCCCGGCTTGCGTGCCGCTTTGGGACGCAGGCGGCCAGGGTCTGGACGGAGGGCCGTGCTCCCTCAGTGCAGGGCAAACCAGAGTGTGGCGATGGACATGAAGGAGAAGTTGCCGACCACGTCCGTCACAGTCGTCACGAAGGCGCCCGAGGACACAGCAGGGTCATAACCCAGCTTGTCCAGGGTGATCGGGATCAGGATCCCGCCCAAGGCCCCCGCCACCAGATTGGTGACCATGGCGAGTGCGATGACCACGCCAAGGCCGGAGCTGCCAAACCACAGGGCAGCCCCGATCCCGGTCAGGATCCCAAAGGCCACGCCATTGATGAGGCCGACTGAAACCTCACGGAACGCGACCCTCATCGCATTGGCGGAGGACAGTTCCCGGGTCGCGAGCGCCCGCACGGCGACCGTCATGGTCTGAGTGGCTGCATTGCCGCCCTGGCTCGCCACGATGGGCACCAGTACGGCCAGCGCCACCATCTTCTCGATCTGCCCCTCGAACAGGCCCAGCACCGAAGAGGCGATAAAGGCTGTCACGAGATTGACCAGCAGCCAGGTGAAGCGGCTGCGAGCAATACTCGCAACCGTATCGGACAGTTCTTCGCCGGCGCGCACACCGCCGAGCGCCTTGATGTCCTCTTCCGCCTCTTCCTCGATAACGTCGACGATGTCGTCGATGGTGATGACACCCACGAGGCGGCCGGATTCATCGGTCACCGGGGCCGAGATGAGGTTGTAGCGCTCGAACAGGCGCGCCACCTCCTCCTGGTCATCCAGGACATTGACCGAGCTGCGTTCCTTCATCAGCTCGTCGAGTCTCGACGAGCGCTTGGCCCGCACCAGGGTGTCGAGGAAGACATTGCCCAGCAGCTGGTGGGATGGATCGACGACGAAAATCTCGAAGAAGGAATCCGGCAGGTCCTCGTCGGGGGCATCATGAACGTGGTCGAGCGCCTGGCCAGCGGTCCAGAAGGGCGGCGCCGTGACCAGCGTCGTCTGCATGAGACGCCCGGCCGATCCATCAGGGTAATCGAGGGAGCGCTGAAGGGCGACGCGGTCGACCGCCGGCAGGGCTTCCAGGATTTCGGCCTGATCCTCCCGGTCGAGATCCTCGAGGATCGCCACCGCGTCGTCGCTTTCGAGATCGCGCACGCCTTCTGCCACGGTCTCGTTTGGCAGCTCGTCAAGAATGTCCTCGCGAACCGCGTCATCGACCTCCGTCAGGGCGACGAAGTCGAATTCGCGGCCCATGAGTTCAATGAGACGGGGGCGATCATCATGGGGCAAGGCCTCGATGAGTGCCCCCAGGTCGGATTCATGCAGGTCGCCGGCGAGCCCAAGGACGTCTTCAACATCCGCCTTCGCAATCGCGGCTTCGACCAGATCAACGAATTCCCGGCGAACCTCGCCTTCCTCGTCACGAAAGCTAAGGCTTTCCTGCAGCGATTCGCGTGGAACGAGGTCGGCCATGGGCATCCGATCTGTGCGAGGGCTGGGGCGTTCTTATCCGCGACCGTTTGGCAAGGCAAATGGGCTGATTTCCGTGCTAACAGAAAAGCACGCGACCCCCCTCGAACCGCGAAACGGCCCCATGAACCGCCTGCTTCTCGCCGCCCTGCTCATGCCGACGCTTGGCACCTTGGCCATGGCCGAGACCTGTCCCGGCAACCCGGATGCCCTGGGCACCTCCCGCAGCATCGAGGTCTCGACGAAGCACGACCTGCGCATCGGCCAGAAGACCTATCCCCAGACCCTTGCCCTCGAAAAAGGTGAGGTGGTGCTGACCTTCGACGATGGCCCCCTGCCCGCCACGACCCGCACTGTGCTCGACGCCCTCGCCCATGAATGCGTCAAGGCGACCTTCTTCCTCGTCGGCCGCAACTCCAAGGCATCGCCGGACCTTGTGAAGCGTGAACTGCGCGAAGGCCATACCGTCGGCCACCACAGCTTCAGCCATCCCGCCGTGACCATGGCCGGCCTCAGCGATTCCGCTGCGCGCGCCGATATCGAGCGCGGCTTTCAGGCCGATGACATGGCCGCCTACGGCAGCGCCGGCTCTGAGCCGCGCGTCCCCTTCTTCCGCTATCCAGGCTTTGCCGACACGCCGGACCTCAACAGCTGGCTGAATGGGCGCGGCATCGGCATCTTCGGCGCAGACCTCTGGGCCTCCGACTGGGTCGAGATGACGCCCGAGAAGACGCTCGACGTGCTGATGACCCGCCTTCGCCATCAGGGCAAGGGCATCGTGCTTTTACATGACACCCGCCACCAGACGGCCGCCATGGTGGCGCGCCTGCTGCGCCAGCTGAAGGCGGAAGGCTTTCGCATTGTCCACATGGTACCTGCACAGGGGGACACGACGACGCCGCTGGACACGGCACCTGCTGGCTGGACCTCCGAGACAGAAGCGATCATCCGCAAGAACTGGCCTGCCATCTTGGCCATCAAGAAGCGCGAAGAGCAGAAGCCCGGCCAGCCGCGCGCATCTTCGGCAGCCGGTGCGGAAAAGGTGAACTAGGGCTTGGGGTGGTCCATATGGGACGGACGGGTGAGCCTCGCCTCAGCAAACGAGATGCAACAGGATCATGATTTTAATTTTCCGGTGCGCCCTAAGCGACCTGGAGACGCACGTGCCAACGCCTAGGTCAG
>CAISZN010000205.1 GCA_903889985.1 uncultured Hyphomicrobiales bacterium
CCTTGAGATCATGGCCAAGGGCTGCGTCATCGCCATTCAGGACATGGGGGCGGCCGGCCTGACCGCCTCGGCGGTCGAGATGGGCGCCAAGGGCGGTCTTGGCATCGAGCTCGACCTCGATGCGGTCCCTTGCCGCGAGACTGGCATGACGGCCTATGAAATGATGCTGTCGGAGAGTCAGGAGCGCATGCTCATGGTGCTCGACCCGGCCAGGGAGGCCGAGGCCGAGGCGATCTTCCGCAAGTGGGGTCTCGACTTTGCCATCGTGGGCCGCACCACAGACACCCTGCGCTTGTGGTGAAGCATCAGGGCGAGGTGAAAGCCGACCTGCCGATCATGGAACTGGGCGACGAAGCGCCCCTCGATGATCGCCCGCATGTGCCAACGCCTGCCAAGCCCGTCATCGATGCAGCAACCGTTACCGCGCCAATCGGTAATCGCGAGGCTCTTATCAAGCTCATCGGCTCGCCCGACCTCGCCTCCAAGCGCTGGGTCTGGGAGCAATATGACCACCTCATCCTCGGCAACAGCGTGCAGCAGCCCGGCGGCGATGCGGCGGTGATCCGCCTCGGCGATGGCCCCAAGGGGCTGGCCATGTGCACGGACGTCACCCAGCGCTATTGCGAGGCCGATCCCGTGCAGGGTGGCCGGCAGGCCGTGGCGGAGGCCTGGCGCAACATCACGGCGGTCGGCGGCAAGCCGCTGGCCCTGACCGACAACCTGAACTTCGGCAATCCGGAAAAGCCCGAGATCATGGGCCAGTTCGTCGGCTGCCTGCAGGGCATCGGCGAGGCGGCGCGTGCGCTCGACTTCCCGATCGTGTCGGGCAATGTCTCGCTCTACAACCAGACGCAGGGCCGCGACATTCTCCCCACCCCCTCAATCGGCGGCGTGGGCCTCGTGGACGATGTCACCCGCACCGCGAGCCTCGCGGTGAAGGCAGAAGGCGAGATCGTCCTGCTGGTGGGCGGGCTTCCGGGCTGGCTTGGCCAGTCGGTCTACCTGCGCGACATCTGTGGCCGGGAGGAGGGCGCTCCGCCTCCGGTCGACCTTGAGGCCGAGCGCCGCAATGGTGATTTCGTCCGCGAGCTCATCCATGCGGGCCGGGTCACGGCGGTGCATGACATCTCCGACGGCGGCCTTGCGGTCGCTGTGGCGGAAATGGCCATGGCGGGCAACATTGGGATTGCTCTGGAGAAGCCCGAGAGCGTCCCGGCGCATGGCTTCTACTTCGGCGAGGATCAGGGCCGCTATGTGCTGACTGCCCGGGCTGCCGACGTGGCTGGCCTCGAGTCGGATGCCAGGGCGCGCGGCGTGGCGCTTGATCGCATCGGCACCACCGGCACCCAATCCATCGTCCTGACCGGCGAAGAATTCATTCCGCTGACGACCCTCGCCAAGGCCCATGAGGACTGGCTACCGTCCTATATGGCGGCAGGGGTTGCCTGAACCCGACTGACCTTACGGAGACGGCCCATGCCGATGAAAGCCGAAGATATCGAGAAGATCATCAAGGCCGCCCTGCCCGACGCCAGGATCGAGATCACTGATCTGGCGGGGGATGGCGATCACTATTCCGCCAGCGTCGTGTCCTCCGCTTTCAAGGGCAAGACCCGCCTGCAGCAGCACCAGCTGGTCTATGCAGCCCTGAAGAACGAGATGGGCGGCGCTCTGCATGCACTGGCCCTGCAGACGTCCACCCCGGACTGACGAGTGGCCAAGTAGGCAAGGGCCCGATACGTGGGCTATATAGAGGATCGGTGTGGAGCCTTGACCTCCGCGACCCGAAAGGATGTTCCCATGACCGACGTTCAGCAGCAGATCGAACAGGTGGTGAAGGCCAACGACGTGGTGCTCTTCATGAAGGGCACGCCGCAGATGCCCATGTGCGGCTTCTCCGGTCAGGTCGTGCAGATCCTCGATTATCTGGGTGTGCCCTATCAGGGCGTGAATGTGCTGGCCGACGAAGAGGTCCGTCAGGGCATCAAGGACTTTTCCAACTGGCCGACGATTCCCCAGCTCTATGTGAAGGGTGAGTTCATCGGCGGTTGCGACATCATTCGCGAGATGTTCCAGGCGGGTGAGCTTGCGGACCATCTGGCCTCGGCCGGCATTGCCAGCAAGCCGGCGGACAAGGCCTGATCGCGCGTCTTCGTCGTAAGTTTGTGTCCTTCCCTCGCGAGACTGTTGCCCGGTGGCGCAAAAGAGGCGATTCTACCGGGTACATTCGCGCGGGAACGGGACCACGGCCATGGCGTCAAAGCTGACAGCACCTCTGCGCAGGGCATTTGCAACCGGTCTGGGGATGGTCTCCCTTGGTCTTGCCACCCTGTGTGGTGCGCAGGCATCCACTGCCCGTGTTCATCTCGAAGTGGGCGGCGTGCGCCGCAGCGCCACCATCGTCGAGCATGAACGGCTGAAGCGGACGCCGCGCACGACGATCATCGTCCTGCATGGCAACAACCGGCCCAACGTGCGTGGCAATCCTGCCGATGGCCGCGGTGTCCAGCGCAGCATCGGCCTCGACGAGCAGGTGCGCAATGCAAGCATCCTTCTCGTCTATCCCGATGGATATGAGGGCAAGTGGAATTTCCAGCCGGGCGAGGGAAAGATCGACGACGTCGCCTATATCCGCGCCCTTGCTGCCAAGCTCGTGTCTGACGGCCTGGCCGACCGCAACCGCATTTTTGTCACCGGCGTTTCCACCGGCGGCATGATGGCGCTGCGGGTCGCCTGCGACGGTGCCGACTTTATCGCTGGCGTGGCACCGCTGATCTCTGCCCTCACAGCAAAGCAGGCTGCCGTCTGCAAGCCCTCCCGGCCGATCGCCATGATGCTGCTCAACGGCACCGCCAATCCGATCGTTCCCTATACCGGCGGGCCGGTAAAGCTCACGGGCATGACCGAAGAGGTCGTGTCGGCGGAGGCGACCATGGCGCCTTTCGTGCTGGCCTCGGCCTGTGCTGCCCAGCCCCGGGCCGTGCAGGCGCTCCCCGACCGTGACCCCAACGACGGGTCGATCATCGAAATCGAACGCTTTCCCGGCTGCCGGACACTGATGGAGCTGGTGCGCGTTGAAGGCGGTGGCCATACCCTGCCGGGCCGGCCGAGCCGGACTGATCGTGGCGTGCCGGTCGGCGCCCAGAACAATGACGCCAATGTGGCGCGGCTCGTGGCGGATTTCATCCGCCGGGCCGCCCGCTAGGTCGCAGTTCCTGCCAGAACGGCAATCCGATCCTCAAGCCCCATGGGCGCGGGGTCAATCCGGACTGTCTTGATGCGGCCTGTGGAGACGCTGGCCAGACTCAGGGATTTGAGGGGGAGATCCAGGGCCCCGGCAAGCAATCGCAGCAGGGCCTCATTGGCTTTGCCGGCTTCCGGGACCGCACGGACCCGGGCTTTCAGGACCGGGCGTCCGTCGTCGCGGGTTTCCATGCCGTCCACGCCATCCCGGGAGGACTTTGGGGTCAGCCGGACCGACAGGACCAGCGCTTCTCCCTGCCGGGTCACAAGCGCTGGAGCAGCCAAGACTCAGAACCGCACGCCAAGGAAGAAATCGACGAGTTCCATCTGGATCAGCCAGATCGCCAGGATCACGATAATCGGCGAGATATCGATGCCGTTGAAGTTTGGCAGAAATCGCCGGACCAGACGAAGCGCCGGCTCGGTCACGGCGTTCAGCGTATCCCAAATGCTCCTGACGGCGTTGTTGTAGACATTGATGACACCAAAGGCGACGAGCCACGACATCACAGCGGTGATGATGAATGCCCACTTGTACAGATCGAGAGCATAATAAAGGACGGTGACCAGCGCGCGCATCGAGAACTCCGCTCAGAGGTGCATGACGGGTTTAGCCTTGCCCCGGCGCGGCTGCAAGCGGCCTGCGAGCCCTCGCAGGTTGCGCGGAAGGCTCCAGGAAAGCCCCGACAGCGGCTTGGGCGATCGCCTGGGTGCGAGCCCCGAAATGCGTTGACATAAAGCCCCCGCCGCCGCTACACCACGCGCGGCTTGGGGCTGTAGCTCAGATGGGAGAGCGCTGCAATCGCACTGCAGAGGTCAGGGGTTCGAATCCCCTCAGCTCCACCAGGTCCACTCATGCAAAAATCAAGTCACGCTTCAGGGATGCCTGTCCCTATCCAGGCGGCGCATGAAGACGATCGCGCCGTTGGCAAAACCGATGGCGTCTCGGCGGATGTTGGTGGGAATGATTCGCTCCAGGCTGAACTGATCGCCGCTCAACCTCTGAAGGTATTCAAGCCTGTGGGCAAAGCGCCCTGAGGGCAGAATCTCGAAATCAGCCTTTTGTGTCGTCTCCACGCTGACGATCAGATGTCCGCCGCTGGAGAGGCATTTTGCCGCTCCGGCCATGAGCGCCTGAAGGTCACCGATATAGACCAGAACGTCGGCTGCGATGATCGCGTCGAAGGTCTGTGTGACGGTTTCGAAATACCGATGAATCTCGGATTGGATGAGGGTGGTGTAGACCTTGCGCTCGGCAGCCTTGGCGAGCATGCCTGACGACAGATCAACGCCCGTGATCAGCCGGCCGGGCTGATGAATAAGCTGCGCCATCAAGCCTGTGCCACATCCCAGATCAAGGCAGGACTGAAACGAAATCCCGCGCGTCTCGATCTCTTTTGCGATGGTTTCAGGCACCCGATACTGCAGCAGGCCGACGAGCTTTTCCTCGAACGTATCGGAAAACTGATCGAAGAATTCGGTGATATAGGCATCGGGCGCGCGCTGGGTCACCTCACCGCGCAGGGCATCCGCGAGGTAGCTCAGGATCGGATCATTCGGCGACTCTTCAAGCAGATATCGCGCGCAGTTAAGCGCAGCTGGCCGATAGCCATAACTGCTAAGGAAATGGAACGCCTTGTTGATCAGGCTGGCCGGCGGATCGACCTGCAGGCCCGTCACGTTCTCATAGATCTTCAGCGCGCTCGCCGGCGGCTGCGTGAGCAGCGCTTCCAGCAATTGCGCGAAGAGATGCTTTGACATGACGGTGGCATCGCTGATGCCGCGCGCAAAGGCGTTGCGATAGGCCTGCGCCGAAGCCGGGACGTCGCCCGAATGAAACAGCGCCTCGCCATAGCAGGCATGAACAAGGCTGCCCTGATCGTTCAGGCGCAGACCCTCGCGCAGGCACTGAACTGCAGCGTCGAATTCCTTTGTCTGCAGGCACGCGATGCCGAGCGAGATCCAGGCCTGGTCCAGTCCTGGATTGATTTCGAGAGCCTTGTTCAGGGCGATCTTCGCGTCTTCCGTCTCCCCGCATTGCAGGCAATAGCCGGCAAACAGCAGCCATCGCTGCGCATTGGAGGAATCAAGATTGAGGGAAAGGCTCAGAAAGACGCGCGCTTCCTCGATACGTCCCGTGGCAGCAAGAGCCCCCGACAGATCGCTGAAAACCCATGGGTCACTGGGACACAAGACCAGGGCAGCCTGAAGCATCTGCACGGCCGTCGCTGCGTCGCCATTCGACCAGACGGACAGGGCAAGGGCCCGCAAGGCCTTTCCCTCCTCGACGTCAGCACGCAAATTGGCGTCGAATGCGGGGTAGCTTGCGCGCCATTTCTGAATATGGACCGCGATGGAAGGCATATCAGGCAGTTGTGAGAGGGCGTCTTCGATCTGTCCCATATGAAGCGGCGCCTCGTCTTGCGATCGGGGCACATTAGGCCAGCCTGCTTGCCGGACGCTGCCACGTCAGGGACGAGCTTGTGCCGGGTTGACGATCACAGCGGATCGAACCCATAGAGCCGCTCCGGATTGGCGACCAGGATGTCGGTCTTGATCGCGTCACTGACGTCCATGTCCAGCAGCCAGTCCAGCAGGTCGCCATCGCGTGGCACGGGATGGTCGAAGGCCATGACATGGGGCCAGTCGGAGCCCCAGACGATGCGGTCCGGTCGTGCCGCGATGAGGGCCCGGCCCAGAGGGGCCACATCCGCATAGGGCGGGCCGGTATGGGTGCGCCGCTCCAGTCCGGTAAACTTCACCCAGCAGCGGTCCGTCTCAAGCAGGTTCAGGAGGGTGCGGAAGCCCGGATGATCGACACCGTGCTCGGGGCGGAAGCGTCCGAAGGAATCGATGACGAAGGGCACCGGGAGTTCGAGCAATGCGGGGGCCAGGGATTCCATCTCCTCGGGGCCGTTGATGAGGAACTGCAGGTGCCATCCCAGCCGCTCGATGCGGCGTGCGAGGCGTGGAGCTTCGCCTGCTGCCACGCCACCGCGCACCACGGAAACGACTCGCAGCCCACGGAAGCCAGCCGCGTGCAGACGGTCGAGTTCCCCATCGCTGATGTCGGGCGAGGCGACTGCAATGCCGCGGCCGCGTGGGCCAAGGCGCTGCACGGCATCGATGGTCGCGTCGAGCATCAGGCCATGGGCGCTTCCATGCACCACCACCACGCGCTCGAGCCCCATGACCTTCATCATCGCCAGATAGGATTCGAGCGGGGCCTCGGGCGGCGTGTAGGACCGGTCGGCATTGAGCGGAAAGCGGTCATAGGGACCGAAGACATGGATATGGGAGTCGCAGGCGCCGGGCGGCAGCCTGTTGCGTGGGGCACGCGGGGGAACTGGGCCGGGGCAGGGACGTGTCAAATCGCTCTCCTGGCCGGCTTAGCGGAAGAGTTGCTTGTAGATGGCAGCGAGGCGGGGCACCGAAGCTTCAAGGTCTTCGGGCGTGAAGAAAATGGCGCGGAAGGTCACGCCGTCCGGCTTCAGGCTCGGATCCTTCGCGGGAACGTCGGGGGCTGCTGGCACGTAGTCACGTGCGCTGATCAGCTGCTGCCCTTCCTTCGACGTCACGAATTCCGCGAAGAGCCTTGCTGCATGGGGATGGGGCGCGCCCTTCGTGACGGACATCGTGTTCAATGACGCCGTCGCTGGCTGCACGGGAAGATTGGCGATGGGCGCGCCGGTGCGGGCCGCGGCGGCTGGCTGGTTGTTGAAGATCTGCAGGCCCAGCGCATATTCACCTGCGATGATCTGGTCGGTCACGGCGCGTCCCGCGGCTTCGATGCTGGTGATCTGCTGCGCTGA
>CAISZN010000206.1 GCA_903889985.1 uncultured Hyphomicrobiales bacterium
ATGCGGGTCATCGTTCCGCCCCTGACGAACCAGTATCTCAACCTGACCAAGAACTCGTCTCTTGCCGTCTTCATCGGCTATCCGGATCTGGTTCAGGTTTTTGCAGGCACTGTGCTCAACCAGACTGGCGCCGCCGTGCAGGTCATCAGCATCACCATGGGGGTCTACCTGCTGATCTCGCTGGCGACGTCCTTCATCATGGGCTTTTACAATCGCAGTATCTCCCTGAGGGAGCGCTGAGATGGGCGAGACAGCCGGGCAGGGCACAACCTTCGTTCGCACCCAGTCTTCGCCGCGCCTGCCGCCGCCGGGTCATTCGCGCGGCGCTCCAGCCTGGTTGCGCGAGAACCTGTTCGGAAGCGTCACGTCGAGCTTCATCACCATCCTTGCGGCAGCCCTTCTGATCTGGACTGTGCCGGATCTCATACGTTTCTTCATTCTCGACGCGGTCTGGCGGGCACCAGATGGCGCAGCATGTCGCGCGCCCGGTGTCGGCGCCTGCTGGGCCTTCGTGGCTCAGAAATTCGAATATATGATGTATGCGTCCTATCCCCGCGAGGAGACCTGGCGCGTCAATGTCTCGCTGATCGCGGGCGCTGGCCTGATTGGCTGGCTGCTGTTGCCGCGGGCAGGGGGCAAGCGCTGGGGCGCCTTGCTCTTTTTCATCGTCTACCCGGTTGTTTCGTTTGCCCTGCTGCACGGATTCCCAGCGCTTGGGCTTAAAACAGTGCCGACTGATCTCTGGGGTGGGATCTTTGTCAGCCTTCTGGTTTCCATCGTTGGTATCGTCTTTTCGCTGCCCGGTGGTGTGCTGCTGGCGCTGGGTCGCCGCTCGCAACTTCCCTTCGTGAAATTCGCCAGTGTCGTCTTCATCGAGTTTGTGCGCGGCGTGCCCCTCATCACCGTGCTCTTCATGGCCAATGTGATGCTGCCGCTATTCGTTCCCGAGCAATATGCTCCAGACCGTCTGGTTCGTCCGCTGATCGGTGTTTCCTTCTTTGCTGCAGCCTATATGGCCGAGGTTATTCGCGGTGGTCTGCAGGCCATGCCCAAGGGCCAGTTCGAGGGCGCCATGGCAGTAGGGCTCGGCTACTGGCAGATGATGCGCCTCATCATCCTGCCGCAGGCCCTGACGACGGTCATTCCGGGCATCGTCAACACCTTCATTGGCCTCTTCAAGGATACGACACTGGTTGCCATCGTTGGCATCAGTGACTTCCTGCGCGCAGTCGAGACGGCCCGCAATGACCCAGCCTGGGCCGGTCCGACGATCTCGAGCACGGGCTATGCCTTCGCGGCATTTTTCTACTTCATCTTCTGCTTCGGCATGTCCCGTTATTCGCTGATGATGGAACGGCGGCTGTCGGCCGGACGCAGGCACTAGGAGCGCATGATGAGCTCGGACACCGTTTCCCCGCCGGCGATCCTGTTGCAGGACGTCAACAAATGGTACGGCCAGTTCCATGTTCTACGGAACATCAACCTGGATGTGGCCAAGAGCGAGCGCATCGTCATTTGCGGGCCTTCAGGCTCGGGCAAATCGACCATGATCCGCTGCATCAACCGGCTGGAAGAGCACCAAAGCGGCCGCATCATCGTGGAAGGCACGGAGCTCACACAGGACATCAAGAAGATCGACGAAATCCGCCGCGACGTTGGCATGGTCTTCCAGCACTTCAACCTGTTCCCGCATCTGACGATTCTCGAGAACTGCACCCTCGCACCCATCTGGGTGAAGAAAATGCCGAAGAAGGAGGCCGAGGACGTGGCGATGCACTTCCTCTCGCGCGTCCGCATTCCTGAACAGGCGAACAAATATCCGGGGCAACTCTCCGGCGGACAGCAGCAGCGTGTTGCCATAGCCCGGGCGCTCTGCATGAGCCCCAAGATCATGCTTTTCGACGAGCCGACCTCAGCGCTTGACCCGGAGATGGTCAAGGAGGTGTTGGACACCATGGTGTCGCTGGCGAGCGAGGGCATGACCATGCTCTGCGTCACCCACGAAATGGGTTTTGCCAGGCAGGTCGCCGATCGGGTGATCTTCATGGATGCGGGCGAGATTGTTGAGATGAATGCCCCGCAGGACTTCTTTGCCAATCCGCAGCATGAGCGCACCAAGCTCTTCCTGAGCCAGATCCTGCACTGAAGCCCGGATCTTGCGCCGCCCGGCCTGACGCCTTAGTCAGGCCGCATGCAGATCATTGGCATCCTGATCGACGTCGTTGGCCCGGTCTTCCTGTGCGCCCTCGTGGGCTATATCTGGGCGCGCCGGGGGACCCCTTTTGACACGGCCTTCGTCGCAAGGCTTGTCACGGCCATTGGCACGCCCTGCCTTGTAGTCGACAGCCTTACCACGAGCGGGCTGACGACCGCCGCCCTCGCACAGATCGCGCTTGGGGCGGCCATGTGCCTCACGCTCGCCCTGACCTGCGGTTACCTACTCGTGAAGGTGATGAGGCTTCAGGTCTCGCTCTATCTGCCATCGCTGACATTCTCGAACACGGGCAATATGGGCCTGCCCGTCACGCTCTTCGCCTTCGGGCCGCCAGGACTGGCGCTCGCCATCGCCTTTTTCACCATCGCCTCGCTGGTGAACTTCACGGTCGGTCAGGCCATCGCCGCGAAGGGCTTGCGTCTGCGCGATCTCCTGACCATGCCGCTCATCTGGGCTGTGGCGCTTTCAGTGGGCATGCAGCTGACAGGGCTGGCGCTCCCGAACATGGTGACGCGGGCGGTTCATATTCTGGCTGGCATCACGGTGCCGCTGATGATCCTGTCGCTGGGCTATTCGCTGGCCCGCCTGAAAATCTCGTCCTTCAACAGGGCCTTCATCCTGTCGCTGGCACGGCTGATCGGCGGATTTGCCATTGGCTGGGCTGTGTCTTTCGTTCTCGGCCTCGACGGCATGGCGCGCGGCGTTGTCGTGGCCCAGAGCTGCATGCCCTCAGCGGTCTACAACTACATGTTCGCCGAGCGCTACGGCAGCAATGCCGAGGAAGTGGCAGGGCTTGTGGTTCTCTCGACCCTGCTGTCCCTTCTGTTCCTGCCCCTCTTCCTGTCGACCGTGATGTAGGCCTCAGGCCGGCTCGATACGGAGACGTCCCTTCTCGATGGAGAGCGTTTCAGCAAGCAGCTTCGCGCAGGCATAGATGGCTGAAATCGTCGGTGTCGGGACGCCAGTCACCTCGCCCAGCTCCACAACCGAACCCATCAGGGCTTCCAGTTCGATAAAGCGTCCGGCTTCAACATCCTGAAGCATGGAGGTCTTGTGTTCGCCGACGGCCTCCGCGCCAGCGATGCGCTTCTCGATGGGAATGCGGAAGCGAACGCCGAGTGCCTCGCCGACGGCTTGCGCCTCGCGCATCATATCTGCCGCGAGTTTTCGTGTGAGCGGGAAACGACAGATGCTCCCAAGGGTCGCATGGGTCAGGGCGCTGATTGGATTGAAGCTCATATTGCCCCAGAGCTTGGTCCAGATCTCGGCGCGGATGTCGGACACGACTGGCGCCTTGAACCCCGCCCTTGTGAGGACGTCCGACAGTTCCGAGACACGCTCGCTCTTCTGTCCGTCGATTTCTGCGAGCGAAAAACGATTGCCCTCGATGAGCTTGATGACACCGGGCTCGACGATTTCGGAGGCCGGATAGACAACGGTCCCGATTACCCGTGAGGAGGGGAGATCAGCCGCAATCCGGCCGCCGGGATCGACCGCCTCCACGACCCGCCCCTCGAAAGGCCCCGGCAACTTGTGGAAATACCACCACGGAATGCCATTTTGTGCCGTCACCACCATGGTCTCAGGTGTGAACAGACTCGGCAGGTCGTCGAGCACATCTGCGACCTGATGGGCCTTCATGCCAAGGATGACCACATCCTGCGGCCCGGCCTCCGGGATCTTCTGTGTCGCACGGACGCGGGCCGATATGCGGCTGCCATCCTCCTCGATGAGGGACAGGCCATTGGCCTCGATGGCCTTGAGGTGAGCGCCTCTTGCGATGACGCTGACCTCTTCTCCCGCATGGGCGAGACGCGCTGCCAGCAGCCCGCCGATCGCACCCGCACCAACAACACAGATGCGCATGGGCTCAGTTCTTGCCGCAGACCGCGATCAGGCCGAAGTCCGGGTCCGAGATGAAATGATCTGCATAGGGTGCCTGACGCTGGGCCAGGGCCAGGCGCGCTGCCGCTTCCTTGCCACGGCCGAGCGGGATCGGATTCATGATCGGATTGGCCCCGATGGCCTCATCGAGATCGATCTTCACCTGCTCAACGTCCTCGACCGTGAAGCCGAAATGATCCATGCCGGGCGGCAGGATGCTCGTGCCCTCATAGTTGCGGATGCTGTAGGGCTGGATGACCAGCGTCACCTTACCGTCGGTCAGATAGTAGTTCTTGTCGCCGGCCGGCGCGTTTCGGGACTCCAGCTGGAAGATGTCGCTGTAGAAGCGCGCCATCTCGTCCGGACGCATGGTGCGCATGGCCACGTGGCTGATGAAGCGGGGGTTCTGGTTCCCATCATTCTCCACATAGATGCCCTGTCGGTTTTCCATCTTCTTCTGCGAGAGATCGAAAACATTGCCGTCCGGATCATTGGCTGTGATGCCGGCGAAGGGCCGCGTTGAGGGTCGTTCAATCCAGTCTGCCGCAGGATATTTGGTCTTCATGCGGTCGAGGACGGTCGGGACATCCTCGACCTCGACACCAAAGTGATCGAGGCCAGCCGGACGGCCCGCCTTGCGCGGGTTGATGTTGAGGCCGACATATCCATCCCCCACGGTGATGGCGCGGACCGTCCGTTCAAATTTCTTCGATGTCTTCATGCCGAAGATCGACTGATAGAAATTCGCGAGCAGCGCATATTGCTGGCTGACGATGGCGACGTGGTTGATCTTGGCAAACATGCGGACGGTCTCCCCGGATTGATTATTCGCCTGACGTGCCGGTCAGGTTCATGGCTTCATTGGCCGCCTTGACGATATCCGGCGGCATGCTGAACGCGTCTTCAAGGATGGCCTGCAGCTTTTCGCCAGACACTTCCCCGAGTTCGATATTGGTCTTCTCCGCATCGGCAAGGAAGCCCGGATCAATCATTGCCTTGTGAAAGGCCTCGCGCAATGCGGCAATTCGGTCCGCCGGGACACCGGGGGGCGCCAGTACCGGGCGGTCCATCTCGAGCGGGAAGAGCACCAGCTTCAGGATGCTCTTGGTCCTCTCGTCCTTGGCAAACTCCACCAGGGCAGGGGATTCCGGGAAAAGACTATTGCGCTGGAGGGCGACCACGATGGGAACGCTCACCTTCTTCTTGGGGAACCAGTCCGGACGGGTCGAATTGATGGAGGACACGAGGCCACCACAGCGGCCATGCACCTCACCGCGCTCCATCGCCAGATAGACATCAGCACCGCCTGTATAGCCGGAGATAATCTTGATCTTCGTGCCAAAGAGCTGGTTGATCATGGCCGGCATGGTTTCCATCTGGGAGCCTGCGCCCGTGCCACCCACGATGAACCCCTTGTCGAAGAGATCCTTCCACTGGGTGATTCCTGAGGCCGTCCACGACACGCAGATGGCCGTCGAACTGTTGATGCTGCCGATCCAGTTGAACTTGCGCGGATCGTAATTCGCCCCCTTGATGCCATAGAGCGGTGCGAAGGGCACGCTTGAGTGGACGAGCCCGAGGACCGTGCCGTCCTTGGCCGCAGCTGAATAGAGATACATCATCGCGCGGATGCCACCGGCGCCCGGCATGTTCTGAACCACGACATTCGGATTGCCGGGGATGTGCTTTGTGAGATAGGGCGCGATGGCGTGGGCGTAGCTCGCATAGCCACCGCCTGCGCCCGCACTCAGGATCAGGCTGATCTGCTTGCCGCGATAAAAGTCCGAAACTGGATCCGCTTTGGCCGTCATCGCGCCAGCCAGTCCGGCCAACACGAAGACCCCCAGTCGCCATAGACTGCGACCCATATTCACCTCCCTAAATTCATAGCGCCGGATCTGCGTCCGTTTATTTGGTCTGGCCGCCCATGCTCATGGCGTCCTTGGCTGCCTGCACCACATCGGCCGGCAGCATGAAGGCATTGGCCAGAACCTCTTCGAGACGCTGGCCGGTAATTTCATCGATCTCAAGCTTGATCCGCTTGGCTTCGGCGATGAAATCGGGATCGTTCATGCCCTGATGGAAAGCCTTGCGCAGCATCTCGAGGCGCGCAGGCGGTGTTCCAGGCGGCACCAGCAGGGGGCGATCCATGTCCTGATAAGCAAGCAGCACGTCGAGGATATCGCGGGTGCGCTTGTCAGGCACGAACTCCGCCAAGGCGGGTATGTCCGGGAACAGCGGCGTGCGATGCATGCCGATGACGATCGGCACCTCGACCATGTGGCTTGGGAACCAGTCCGAGCGGGTGGAATTGACCGAGCTGACGCTCACGCCGCAGCGCCCCTGAACCTCGCCTCGCTCCATGGCGAGATAGACCTCGTTGCCTCCGCTATAGCCCGAGATGATCTTGATCTTGGTCCCGAAGATTCGGTTGATTGCGTCCGGCATGGTCTCCATCTGGGAGCCACCGCCTGTGCCGCCGACGATGAAGGTCTTGTCCTTCATGTCCTGCCAGGTCCTGATCCCCGACGTATGCCAGGCAATGCAGATTTCGTTCGAGGAATTGAGGCTGCCGATCCAGCCGAACTTGCGCGGATCGAAATTCGACCCCGGCAGGCCAAAGAGTGGGGCGAAAGGCACGCTGGAATGGACGAGGCCAATCACAGTCCCATCCTTCGGGGCCGTGGCCGAAAGATACTGCATGGCCCTTATGCCACCGGCACCGGGCATGTTCTGGATGACGATGCCGGGATTGCCGGGGAGGTACTTCGTCAGAAATGGCGCGAAGGCCTGCGCATAGGTCGAGTAACCACCGCCAGCACCAGCCGACAGGATCCAGGTAATCTGGCGACCCTTGTAGAAGTCTGCGTCCTGAGCCTGCAGCCCAAAGGACAAAGCGCAGCCGATGCCCGCGGCCAAAGCCGCGAGCGACCTGCGAAGCCCCTTGTGCAAAATTGTCGTCACGTCAGGCCGCGACATCGAGCAGGATGCCGTCGCAGTCTGCGAACTGGAACTGCCCGAGCGGGCAGGACCGCGCAAAGAGCTTCAGCAGAGCCTCGCCTTCCGACCCTGAGAAAGAGGCCGGAGCCAGCCGCGGATTGTTCGCGGCCATGGTCGCAAGGTCTGTCTTGAAGGTCTCCAGATCCTCGACCTTGAAGCCGATGTGATCCATGCCCATCGTGATGATGCCGGTGGCATCATAATCGGTAATGTCCCAGGGCATGATCACCAGCGTCACATGACCGTCGGTCAGGTAGAAGTTCGGATCATCGGACGTCTTGTTCACAAGGCTCAGGTCGAAGACATAGGCATAGAACTCTGCCATGGCCTCCGGGTTCATCGTCCGCAGGGCCACATGGTTGATGTGGCGCGGATTGGCAGCCCCCGTGTTCTCCACATAGACCGATGTGCGGTTCGACATGTCCTTCTGGGAGATATCGAACATGTTGCCATCGGGATCATGGGTCGAAATGCCGGCGAAGGGGCGCGTCGAGGGACGCTGCAGCCATTTCACGGACGGATATTTCTTGCCCATGCGCTCGAAGACGGTCGGGCAGTCTTCGACCTGGATGCCGAAGTGATCGATACCGGCGGAGCGGCCAGCCCGGCGCGGATTGATGTTGAGTCCGACATAGCCATCGCCAACGGTCACGGCGCGGCCGGTGCGGGTCTTGGAGGAGGTCGTCATGCCGAAGGCCGCCTTGTAGAACTCGGCGAGCTGTCCGTAATTGTCGCTGACAATGGCGACATGATTGATCTTCGAGAACATGGCATCCCTCCCAATGGGTTGATTTCGGCTTTGGAACGGATTTGGGACGCAGGCCGTGCCTCTGTCAATGGCAGGCTTCGCTGCGGGGCTTCGACGGTCGCTTGACAACCGCTGCTGCCCGCTGGACTTTGCCTCCAAACAGCCCGTTTCAGTGGCTGCCCCAAGGGAGGTGCGCCATGGCGACCCGGATCAATCTACAGGTCAACGGCAAGACCCACGCAGTCGATGTTGATGATCCAGAAATGCCACTTCTCTATGCCCTGCGGGACGACCTTGGACTGAACAATCCACGCTTCGGCTGTGGGCTTGGTCAGTGCGGCGCCTGTACCGTTCACGTTGACGGCTCGCCCACCCGCTCCTGCTCCATTCCAGTCTCAGCCGTTCAGGGCCGCCAGATCACTACCCTTCATGGGCTTGGAACCTCGGCGAAACCCCATCCACTCCAGTCCGCCTGGATTGAGGAGCAGGTGAACCAGTGCGGCCACTGCATCAACGGCTGGATCATGGAGGGCGCAGCCTTGCTCGACCGCATTCCGAAGCCCTCGGAAGCGCAGGTCCGCGAGGCCTTCAATGATCTCGTCTGCCGCTGCGGGACGCACAACGCTGCGACCCGCGCCGTGCTGCGCGCATCCGGCCAGGCTTGAGGGGGAGGGTTCCATGAACGATCTTTCGAACAGCCCCATCCTGCATCGCCGGGCCTTTCTGTCAGGTGGCAGCGCACTCCTCATTGGCCTCGCAACGCCCACCCAATGGGCGGAGGCCCAGAGTGCCGCCCCCGATCCCGCCTCACCGAACAATCGAAAGCTGCTGGCCACGAAGCTTGACTCCTATCTTGCCGTGAATGCGGATGGGTCGGTCGACGTCTTCTACGGAGCCATCGACGGCGGGCAGGGGATCGAGATGTCCATCGCCCAGATGGTTGCCGAGGAGCTCGACGCGCCCTTCGATTCCGTCCGCATGGTGCTCGGCGACAGCGCCCGCACCGTGAACATGGGGGGCGCGAGCGGTGCACAGGGTGTTTCCCGTCGTGGGACCTCCCTGATGAAGGCGGCGGCCCTTGCCCGCAAGCTGCTGCTGGATGCGGCCGCAAAAAGGTTCGGCGTTTCGGTCGAGAGCCTCAAGGTCGTGGATGGCGTCGTCTCGACGTCCGAAGGATCTGCACGCAGCGTTCGCTACGGCGAGCTCGTGGGCGACGCGCGCCTGGCATCGGACGTGAAATGGAACGGCCAGTTCGGCAACCCGCACGACATCGCCACCGACGCCCCGCTCAAGAAGCCTGATGCCTATCGCATCATCGGCAAGTCGATCCGTCGCCACGACCTGCGCAAGAAGGTCTTCGGCGAACTGGATTTCGCAGGCGACGTGAAACTGCCCGGCATGCTGCACGGTCGCATGATCAGGCCGCCGATTGCCGGCGCGGTGCCGGTGAAGGTCGATGAGGCTTCGGTCAAGCACATTCCCGGTGCTCAGGTCGTTCACATCAAGGACCTTCTCGCCGTCGTGGCTGCGAAGGAGTGGAATGCGGTGAGGGCCTCGAAGGCACTGAAGGTCACATGGTCGGAGTCGAAGCCGAACTTCCCCGGCACCGACAAGCTGCATGAGCACATCCGCAAGGCACCGGTCATCCAGCGCACCATCGAGCGCGAGAATGGCAAGGTGGAAGATGGTCTTGCTGCAGCAACGAGGATCATCACAGGCGAATACGAATATCCAACCCATTCCCATGCCAGCATGGGTCCGGGCTGCGCAATTGTGGACTGCCGTCCGGATGGCGTGACGGTCTATACCAGCACGCAGAAACCCCATTATGCCGCCGATGGCGTCGCAGACATTCTCAATGTCCCGCGTGACAGCGTACGTGTGATCTGGATGCACGGGACGGGATCTTACGGCCGCAACGATCAGGGCGATGCCACCGCAGATGCCGCCGTGCTCTCCAAGGCGCTGGGCAAGCCAGTGCGTGTCCAGTGGTCCCGTGAAGAGGGTCTGGCCTGGGATCCCAAGGGCACAGCTGCGGTCAATCGCTTGCAGGCCGGTATCGACGCCAATGGCAAGGTGATCGCCTATGAGCTGATCTCGAAGGGCTTTTCTCGGGAGAACGTCTCGACCAACGAGGGGCGGGCCTCTGCCACGCTGGCTGGCCAGCTGCTTGGTGCGCCGCTGGAGCCGAAGAATACCTTCAACATTCCCTTCGCCTCCTACACCTTCGACCACAATCGCGTCGGCTGGGAGACCATCGCGCCTTTGATGGAACGGGCCTCGCCGCTGCGCACGACCCATCTGCGCGACCCCTACGGCCCGCCGATCCTGTTCGGCAGCGAAAGCTTCATGGATGAGATCGCCCATTCCCTGAAGATGGATCCTGTTGACTTCCGCATGAGCTACATGAAGCATCCCCGTGACATCGATGCGGTCCGGATTGCGGCCGAAAAGGCAGGCTGGGAAAAGCGTCCATCACCCAAGGCCGGCATAGACCGCAATGCCGAGATTTTCGAGGGGCGCGGCATCGCCTATCGGCGTCATTTCGACACCTTCATCGCGGTGGTTGTGGAGGTGCGGGTGCATCGTAAGACCGGTGTCGTGGAGCCGGTCCGCATTGTCTGCGCCCATGATTGCGGGCTGATCGTCAATCCTGAAACGCTTCACCACGTCGTCGAGCGCCAGCTCGTTTACGGGACGGGTCGCACGACGGTCGAGGAACTGCAGTTCAACCACGAGAAGGTGACCTCCGTCGACTGGCTCACCTATCCCGTCCTGCACATGCCCCAGGTGCCGCCGAAGATCGAAGTGCATCTGATCAATCGTCCTGAGGCTGCGCCCTCTGGAGCCGCGGAAATGGCGCTCGGTCTCGTGCCGGCAGCCATGGGCAATGCCTTCTTCGATGCGACGGGAGTCCGCCTGCGGCGCATTCCTTTCACGCCGGAACGGGTCAAGGCAGAACTCGAACGCGCCTGATTTGAAGGGTGGTCGCCCATCTTGATGCAGCCCTCGACGGTCCATCCGTCGGGGGCTAACCTTGCGTCATTTCGATCACGCAAGTCTTGAGTTTCACATGCGCGTACCGGCCGGCCTTGGGAGCCTGACCGGCCAGCCCGCAATCGCCGGGCAGGGCGGCACAAGCCGACTCGTAGCGCGGCTCTTGCAGATATATGCCGAAGCCGGTCGACAAGAGGTCGAGGAGCGCCGGCTCTTTCTCTGGCTTCCGGTCTGCGCCGGAGCGGGTGCGGTCCTGCATCAATGCGCCACCACCGAACCATCAGCGATCTATCTTTGCGGCCTGACGTCAGCCTCGCTCATCCTGCTCTGGCTGGTGCGTTCATCGATTGTTGCCTATCGCACGACCTTGGCGGCTCTAGCCTTGCTGATTGGCATGGATGCCTCGGCCTTGCGTGTCGCGCGGGCATCTGCCCCGATCCTTGAGCGCGTGCAGGTAAGCAAGCTCACCGGCTTTCTGGAAGAGGTGGATCATCGGCGCGCCGGCGCCCGGTTTATCCTGCGCATCACATCGGCCGAAGGCCTTGAGCCAGCCAATTTGCCTTACCGTGTCCGGCTGACAACGCCGCGTGACATGCCCTTCGAGGCTGGCGCCCATATCGCCTTGACGGCGCGACTGGTGCCCCCTGCACGGGCCGCCTTGCCCGGTGGCTATGACTTCGCCCGCGACGCCTTTTTTGCCCGGCTGGGCGCGGTGGGCAATGCACTTGGTCGCATCGACCTGGCTCCGGCCGCTGCCGAGGCTGATCTTTCGCTTCGCCTCTATGCGGCCATCGACCGTGCGCGCAATGCACTCGCCCGTCGCGTCGAGGCTTCCATCGGCGGGGCAGGGGGCGCCATTGGCGCTGCCATGGTGACGGGCAAGCGGGATTTCCTCGACGATCCGACGAGGGAAACCATCCGGCAGGCCGGCATCTTTCACATCATCACCATTGCGGGCATTCAGATGACGCTGGTGGCTGCAATCTTCTTCTGGGGTTTTCGTCGATTGCTCGCGCTCTGGCCGCAGCTTGC
>CAISZN010000207.1 GCA_903889985.1 uncultured Hyphomicrobiales bacterium
TTCTGGATCAACCAGTTGAAGAGTGGCCAGAGCCTCACGCAGATCGCCAACCAGTTTTATGACGCGGGCGTCCAGTTCAGTGCCATGACCGGCTATACCGCAACGATGTCGAATGCGGATTTCATCACCAAGATCTACGCCAATGTTCTTGGACGAACCGGCGCGAGCGCCCCGAATGCATCCGAGATCAGCTACTGGAGCAATCGCCTGGTCTCAGGCGCCGATACCAAGGGCTCCTTGCTGCTGACGATGATCAACAACGTACACGACAACTTCAAGGGTGATCCCACCTACGGCTACGTCGATCAGCTTCTGCTCAACAAGGCGGCGGCTGCAACCTATCTGGCGATCAGCCAGGGGCTCACCTACAATGCGCCGGCGAACAGCTATGCACTGGGACAGCAGATGGCGGCCCTCGTCACGCCGACCGACATCACCAAGGCCATCGCCCTGGTTGGGATCACAGATGGGCCGCTCGTGTAAGTGATCGCGCATGAAAGTGAAAAGACCGCCCGAAGGCGGCCTTTGTCATCCGATGAGGAAACTGGAGCGGGCGAAGGGATTCGAACCCTCGACCCCAACCTTGGCAAGGTTGTGCTCTACCCCTGAGCTACACCCGCATCCGGTTCCTGGCGGCGCGGACGCCGTCGGTGGCGGCTATATGGCCTAAAGTGCTTCCGATTGCAACAGGGTCTTCGCAAGTGCCATAGCAGTGGTGAATGTCCGTTCCGAGAGACCCATGCCCGCCACGCCACAGGACCTGTTCGCAGCCCTAGAGAAAGCCGGTATACCGGTCACCACTCAGGAGCACGCTCCCCTCTTCACGGTCGAGGATTCCAAGGCCCTGCGCGGGACGATCGCGGGTGGCCATTCCAAAAATCTTTTCCTGAAGGACAAGGACGGGCGTCTTTTTCTGGTTGTAGCCGAAGAGGAAGCCCGCGTGGACCTCAAGGGCCTGCCCGCGCGCATCGGCGCAAAGGGACGCGTGTCCTTCGGGTCGGCGGACCTGCTGGAAGAGGTCTGGGGCGTAAGGCCCGGCGCCGTCACCCCCTTCGGCGCGATCAATGATACCGACCTGCGGGTGACAATCATCCTCGACCCCCAGCTCCTGGCCCATGGGGCGGTGAACTTCCATCCGCTGGTGAACACCATGACCACGACCATCCAGGCGGAAGATCTGCTGCGGTTCCTGCACGCGACCGGCCACGCGCCCCTGATCCTCGATCCGCGCGATCCCGCCTGACTCCGATGTTGCGCTTTGGCGCGAAGGGCCCCATGTGATGCACGAAGGCGACGCAGGGTCGCAGGTCGAGCGGAGCGAAAGATGTCGGGGCAGTTGGATCAGCTGGTGGGCAGCACGGGTGGCGCAGGCTCCGTCAAGGATGTCACCATGGCCTCCTTCCGGACCGACGTCATAGCGGAATCCGCCAGGCGTCCGGTGCTGGTGGATTTCTGGGCCCCCTGGTGTGGCCCCTGCAAGCAGCTCGCCCCGGCGCTCGAGAAGGTGGTCAA
>CAISZN010000208.1 GCA_903889985.1 uncultured Hyphomicrobiales bacterium
GAGGCTGCCTTTCAGGTTGATGGCGAAATGCAGGTCCCAGGTCTCGTCATCGATCTCGGCCAGAGCCTGCCGGCGGAAGATGGCCGCAAGCGAAACCAGTCCGTGCACGAAGCCGAATTTTTCAGACGCCCTCTGCGCGGCCACCTGCATGGCCGCAAGATCGCGGACATCGAGGGTCTCGAAAATGAAATTGGGATCACCGATCTCTGCAAGCGGGCCTGGCGCCAGGTCCCAGGCGCTGACGCCATAGCCCTCAGCCAGCAGGCGCTGCACGACGGCAAGGCCGATGCCGCCTGCGGCCCCGGTCACGCAGACCGCGCCCTTCTCAGGTCTCAACACTGGTGCCTCTCCAGCGCAGGAAATGCCCCTCGATCTTCAGGAAGGCGAAATTGATTAAGAAGCCGAGCAGGCCCAGGGTGAAGATGCCAGCAAACATTTCCGGCACACGGAAGATGCGCTGCATGTCGAGGATGAAGTAGCCGATGCCGCTGTTGCCGGTGATCATCTCGGCCACCACCGCAACGATCAGCGCAATACCAAGGCTGATACGCATCCCTGTCAGGATGTTGGGCATGGAGGCTGGCAGAATAATCTGCCAGAGGGTCTTCAGCCGCGACAGGCCGAAGGTTCGGCCCGTGTCGATGAGCACCGGATCAATCCCGCGCACTCCCCCATAGGTGTTGAGCAGGATCGGGAAGGTGCAGGCGAGGAAGATGACGAAGATCTTCATCTCGTTGCCGATGCCAAGGAACAGGATCGCCACCGGAATATAGGCGGAACTTGGAATGGGACGGATGAATTCGGTGATCGGCTCCAGCAGCCGATAGACGAGCGGAACCGTCCCCATGACGAGCCCAAGCGGGACCGCCACGATGGCAGCCAATGCGAAGCCACCAAAAATTCGGCCAAGGCTAGGCAGCAACTGGTTGAGCAGCGTGCCCGTGCCACCGATGGCTTTCATCCAGGAGGCGAAGATCACGCTCACGCGCGGAAAGGTGATGGGATCGATCCAACTGTTGGCCGAAGCGATCTCCCAGAGCACCAGGAGAACGGCAATCAGCACAAAGCCAGGCCAGCGCTTTCTCATCTCACCTCTCCCTCAAACCTTGCCCGGTGCCATGCCCTTTTCCTGCAGGAAGATGCTGGCAAAGAGCTTTTGGCGGATGGCGTTGAACCGATCGTCGGCGCGGGTCTTGATCTGGTCGCGGGGATAGGGAAGGTCGATGTCGAGATCCTCATGGATGCGGGCGGGTGATTTCGTCAGCGAGATGATGTGGGTCGACAGGAACACCGCCTCCTCCACGTCATGGGTGACGAAGAGGATGGTGACGGGAATGGTCTGCCAGATCTTCAGCAGCAGTTCCTGCAGGATGGCGCGGGTGAGTGCATCCACGGCGCTGAAGGGCTCGTCCATCAGCAGAACGGCCGGCTCGCAGATCAGTGCGCGGGCGATCACCACGCGCTGCTGCATGCCGCCCGAGAGCTGGTAGGGATAGTAGTCCTCATAGCCCTCGAGGCCGACGAGGCGGATATATTCCATGCACAGATCACGGGCCGCCTTGCGGCCCAGGCGCTTGTGGCTCTGCAGCCCGAAGTCGATGTTCTGGATCACCGTGCGCCATGGGAAGATCGACTTCGCATATTGCTGGAACACATAGATCATGCCGTCGGCGGGCCCGGTGATCTTGCGTCCCTTGAACAAGATCTCGCCGGAGCTTGCAGGCTCGAGTCCCGAGACCAGCTTCAGAAGCGTCGACTTGCCACAGCCCGAAGGTCCCACGATCGACAGGAAGCTGCGTTCCGGGATCGAATAGGACAAGTTCTCAAAGACGGTCAGCGCGGACCGTCCTTTGACAGAATAGATCTTGCCAGCATTGCGCACTTCGATGATCGCCTTTTGCGGTTCAACGATCGGTACGCCCTGCGACTGCGTCTGCAGCGTCATGGTCATGTGGTTCTTGGCCCTCCGGGTGCAGGGCAGCATGCTTGGGCGCGAATGACAAGTCCTCACACCTCCCCAAAGACCCAACGGGGCCTCTGGTATCGTGCCGCCTCCTCCTCTAACCTTGCGCCACGGACTGGCCCGCCCGCTGCGAGGCCGATGCGAAACTGAGGGAGTGAGACACATGGCCTTTTCGGCTTGGCGCGGCATTGCCGGCATCATCCATCCGACCCTGCGCCCGGGCGCGCTCGAGGAGTTCATTCGCCTGCTGCCGGAGGGCATCGGCGTGCTGCCCCTGTTCACCAATATCCGCCGCGGCACCCGCGACGAATTCGAGACGGTGATGGAAGCCTATGAGCAGCAGATCGCCCTGCTGGCGGAGCAGGGCTGCGACGCCATCCATCCCAATGGCGCGCCGCCCTTCATGATCCATGGCCTCAAGGGCGAGGCCAAGATCGTGTCCGACTGGGAGGCCAAGTACAAGGTTCCGATCTTCACCGCCGGCCAGAACCACATCACCGCGCTCAAGGCGCTGGGCGCCAAGAGCATCGTCGGCGCCTCCTATTTCCAGGGCGAGATCAACGAATCCTTCGCCCAATATTTCCGCGATGCGGGCTTCGAGGTGAAATGCATGGAGGGCATCGACGTGCCCTTCAACAAGGCACAGGAGCTCTCGGGGGAGCAGGTCTATGCCCACATCAAGAAGCACTTCCTGCGCTGCAAGGGCGCCGATGCCATCTACATGCTGGGCTCCGGCTGGCGCACCCTGCACATCGTTGACCTGCTTGAGCAGGATCTCGGTGTTCCAGTCGTGCATCCGGTCACGGCGCGCGTCTGGGAGTTCCAGAAGCGCCTGCATGTGAACGAGCCGCGCGAGGGCTATGGCGCGCTCCTCTCCGAACTTCCTGCCCTGCCCTGAGGGAGCGCAACATGGATCGCCGTCGACTGCTGCAGACATTGGCCGGAAGCGCTGCCGCGCTCGGCACCGGCGGCGCCCGCGCCCAGAGCGTGGAGAGTTTCTACAAGGGTAAAACCATCACGCTGTTCGTCGCCACCTCTCCCGGCGGCAATTTCGACCTGAACGGCCGGTTGGTGTCACGCCACATCGGCCGCTTCATTCCCGGCAATCCTTCGGTCGTGGTGCAGAACGTGCCGGGCGCTGGCGGATTGCTGCTGGCGAACCGGCTGGCCAACACGATCGAGCGTGATGGTCTCACCGTGGCGATCATGGAGCGCGGCACGCCGCAGACCGTCTATCTCGGCGATGTGGCGGCCCGCTTCGATCCGCTGAAGCTCACCTGGATCGGCAGCCTCTCATCCTACGAGAACGACGCCTATCTATTGCTCGTCAACGACAAGTATTTTGCCCGATCAGTCGATGACCTGCGCAAGCCCGGCACCCCGACGCGCCTGGGCGGCGATGGTCCCGGATCAACAAATCTCACCTTCGCCATCCTCTCCCGTGACCTCCTGAAGCTGAATGTGCAGGTCATTCGCGGTTACCATGGCGCAGCGCCGATGTTCCTGGCCATGCAGAGCGGAGAACTTGACGGCCAGATCATTGGCCTGGGCTCGGTGAGCGGTGCGCAGCAGACGCTCTGGAACACCAAGCAGGTGCGTCCGTTGCTGCAGTTTGGCCGGCTCACGCGACATCCAAGTCTTCAGGACATTCCCACCGCGCGCGAGCTTGTTACTGATCCCGCCTCGCGCGCCATGCTGGAATTTGCCGAAATCCCCTTCTTCATGGCCCTGCCCTTCGTCGCGCCGCCCGACCTGCCGCCGGAAAGGGCACAGGCCCTGCGGACAGCCTTCATGCTCATGTCGAAGGACCCCTTTTTTCTTGAGGATGCGGAACGCTCGAAATTCGAGATCAGCGCGATCGACGGCGTTGCTGTTCAAAAGCTCGTGCAAAAGATGGCCGACACGCCCAAGGATGTCGTGAAGCGCTTTTCTGACGTCGTCAGCAAGAGCCGTGAGTGACATCGGGAGGAAATGACAATGACCATGATCACCCGTCGTCAGGCCGCCCTCGGAATGATCGCCTGTGCAGGGACCAACACAATCGGCAGTGCGCGGGCCCAGAGCGTCGAGCAGTTCTACAAGGGCCGAACGATCACGCTGGTCATTCCCAGCGCGCCGGGAGGCGTCAACGACCTGGCCGGGCGGCTTGTCGCCCAGCACCTTGGCAAACACATCCCGGGCAATCCCAACGTCATTCCGCAGAACCAGCCCGGGACCTCCGGCATCGTGACTGCCAACCGGATCTATAATTCGTCCGAGAAGGACGGCACGGTGATCTCCATCATCGAGCGGGGCGCGCCGCAGCTCGCCATTCTCGGCGAACCGGCCGCCAAATATGATCCGGCGAAATTCACCTGGCTCGGCAGCCTCTCCTCCTATGCAAACGACGCCTATATCCTGGCGGTCAATGCATCGAGCCCGGTAAAGACCGTAGAAGACCTCCGCAAGTCAGGCGTGACGATTCAGATTGGTGCCATGAATCCTGGCACCACGAATCTCACCTTCGCCCTGCTTGCAAAAGAAGTGCTGGGCCTGCCGATCAAGGTCGTGCGTGGCTATACCGGAGCTGCACCCATCTTCCTTGCCATGCAGACGAACGAACTTGACGGTCAGGTCGTCGGCCTGTCGTCCATCAAGGCAGGGCAGCCAGCCATGTGGCGCGACAACAAGCTGCGGGCGCTGATCCAGTTTGGCCGCATGAGCCGCCTGGCGGAACTGGCCGATGTACCAACTGGCCGCGAACTCGTGAAATCGCCCGAGGACCTCGCCCTGCTTGAATTTGCAGAGCAGCCCTTCTTCATCGCCCTGCCCTTCATGGCACCGCCCGGCATGCCGGCTGATCGCGCAAAGGCACTTCAGGAGGCCTTCATGAAGACCATGACTGATCCCGAATTTGTGGCGGGCGCGAACAGGCTGAGCCTCGACCTGTCACCCATCAATGGGGAAGACGTGCGCCAGATGATCGCAAAGGCAGCCGCAACGCCAAAGGCTGTGCTCGACCGCTACACCCAGATCGTGGGCCACTGAAAGGCGTCAGCGATCGGACCTGCGCTTACTTCTTCTCAAGCACGCAGGTGATCTCGATTGGCGCGTTATCCTGTGCCCCGGTCTTCTCGCGGTTCATGGCGAAGGGCTGGTAGCCATCGGCACTGCAGGCAATCTCGACATCCTCTGGCTTCACCGACTTGTCGAAGCCCTTCACGTGGAAGTGGCCCTGATCATCGGCGCGCAGGATGAGGCTTGAATTATAGGACTTCACCGTCACCGTGATTTTTGCATCCGGCACGACATTGCCCTTGTTGTCCTTCACGTCGCCAACATAAGGCGAACCCGCATCCGCATCCTCGTCATCGACGCCATCGAACGACCCGCCACCGGCGAGCGCCGTAGCAGATAACATCACCGAGGCCAGAAGCAACGTAGCGAGGAAGCGAAATGGCTGCTGTGACATGCGGTGTTCCTTCGAGGCATGTGTCGACGCACGGATCATTTAAAGCCGAACCAGGTCCGCTCGATGTAGAGCAGGATTAGGGTCAGGATCACTGGCACAACCCAGGTCCAGCCGGGCCAGGCCTTGCTGCGCAGGGTCTCCGGCGTAGCTAAAGCGATGCCGCCTGCAACGACTCCCGCGATCAAGCCCGTTGTCAGCCACGAATACCAGAACATTCCCGGTGCCTGGTTGGGTGGCAACCCGGGAACGCCCATGAACCATTGCCCGATCCTTGGCGCATAGGTGAACAGCGTGAAGGTCGGATGAAAATACATGGACGAGAGATAGGCAGTCGCCGCTGCCGCAGAAAAAGCGGGAAAGGCCCGAGAAACACTCATCTCAAACCCCACGAATGTTGTTGAGGACATAGCCGACGAGGAAGGCAGACCAGACGAAGAGGGCAATCAGCAGCGTGATGACCTTGCGGGTCGTCTCATGTTCGGGCAGCAGGGGCTGGCGCCAGAAGTACCAGTAAGCCGGCAACAGGGCGAGGCCGAAACTCACCAGATGCTCCTTCATCTCAAAGGAGCCGACCGCTGAGCTCATCTTCAGGTTCTCCATGTAGATGCGTGCCCCGATCCGATAGGCCGGATAGACAATGGCGCCCATGGAGAATGTCAGCACGAAGAGAACGATAATCGCCACGGTATAGTTTGCCGCTTTCACAGCCCGAAAGCGCGTCAGGAAGGAGGGATTGGGCCTGCGCACAGGAACCCAGACTGCTGCAGCCTGATGCGTGATCGCTCCAAGAAGAGCGATGGCAAAGAGACCATGCAGCACAAACAGGACTGTCGTCATGTTTCAATCCCCCCGATGTCGCCTGTTATCGGCGACTATCGCCTTTACGGATGCCTCAATCACCTTCAAAGCATCGCCGGAATCCTAGGCGAGAACCCCGCCTCGGGCAAGAGTTGGCCCCATCACGTTGGCTTCAGACGCTCGGCAACATTGGCTGCTGTCTGCCCATAGAGATTGCGATGCCGCTCTTCCTCGTCAACCGGCTGGGCACGCAGCGCCTCTCCCTTGGCATAGGCAGCCACGACCGCCGGCCTGGCGCGGATCGCCTCATACCAGCGGCGTAGATTGGGGAAGGCATCGAGCGCGTTCGGCTCGCGCTGCATGGTCGAATTGGTCCAGGGAAAGCTTGCCATGTCAGCAATGGAATAGGACCCGCAGATGAAGTCCCTCCCCTCAAGCCGACGGTCGAGTACACCGAACAGCCGGTCGGTTTCCTTGCTGTAGCGCTCGATCGCATAGGGGATGCGCTCGCTCGTGTGCTGGATGAAATGATTTTTCTGTCCAGCCATGGGTCCAAGACCACCAACCTGCCAGAAGACCCAGCTCAGGACGTCGGCACGTCCGCGGCTTGTCGAGGGCAGGAACTGGCCGGTCTTCTCTGCAAGATAGGTCAGGATCGCCCCACTCTCGAAAACCGTAATCGGCTCACCCATGTCGAGCGGCGCACGGTCGATGATGGCGGGAATCCGATTGTTGGGAGAGATTGCGATGAAATCTGGCTTGAACTGCTCGCCCTTGCCGATGTTCACACCATGGATCTCATAGGAGAGCGCCATCTCCTCGAGGCACATCGAAATCTTGTGGCCATTGGATGTGGGCCAGTAATGCAGCTCGATCATGCGATCCTCCCATGAGTTCATGAAGAAGGGCTTCCTCTTGCGGGGAAGCCCCATGTCTTGTTGGCTCAGGCCTGTCCGCGCGGCGACTTGCGAGCCAGCCCGTCATGAAGGTCGAGCATGCGCTCACGCCATGCGTATACAGCGTCACCCTCGTCAAGCAGCTTGATCGGCGAGACGTTGCGCGCCCACATGAAGGCACCGAAGACGCAATAGTCGCCGAAGGCCGGCTTGTCGCCATGGATGTAAGGCTGCTCGCTGAGCAAGGCCCGCAGCGGCGAAGCGGCGGTCTTGATCTGCGCAAGAACGGCCTCTGGCGTGATCACGAAGTCTTCCAGCTTCATGCCAAGCCGCTTCTCACGACTTTCGCGGAAGTAGGCTTTGTCTTCCTCACGGATGACAGCGTAGATGTCGAGCAGCACGCCCCTGAGCAGGATGCCACTGAGGACGTTTTGCGACCAATGCCGGGCAAAGCTCGCCAGCGCACGGCCCTGC
This sequence comes from uncultured Hyphomicrobiales bacterium, assembly GCA_903889985.1. GTDB lineage: Bacteria > Pseudomonadota > Alphaproteobacteria > Rhizobiales > Beijerinckiaceae > Terripilifer. The sequence continues at coordinate 7,583 of CAISZN010000208.1, forward strand.
GGCCCATCCAGCAGCGGCTTTTCCGGATAGGTCTTGTCGAGATATTCCGCGATGGCCCAGCTGTCGGTGACCACCTGCTCACCGTCCTGCAGCACAGGCACGGCACCCTGACCCGAAAAGGCAATCGCATCCTTGTCGGTGAAGTGCCATGGCACGGTCTCGACCGCGAGGCCCTTGTGCGCCAGTGCCAGCCTGATGCGCCAGCAATAGGGGCTGAAGCGGACGGCCGGGTCAGCACCGGCCAGATCGAACATGCGGCGGCTCAAAGCGCCACCGCACGAGCAACCTCGTCCGCCTCCTGCGAACCAAGATGGATCGCCTCGCCATTGTCGAGAGCGGCCTGGATGCGCGCGATGAGCTCGCGCGCAGAGGCAGCCGAGAGTTCGACGGCCACGCGCTCATGGGTCTTGGAATTCACGAAGTCCACGTTGAGCGCATGATCCAGCGGCACATGGTTGGGGTGATCATAATAGATCACCGCCGTATCCACATGCATCCAGCCACTGCGTCCCTTCGCACTTCCGAAGATCGGGGCCTTCTCGGTGATATAGGAACACATGGGTTGGGCCTCCGTCAGCCGATGTTCTTGTTGAGGAAGGCAGTGACCTTCTTCCAGGCATCCATCGCCTGCTCCGGACGGTAGCTCGGACGGCTCCAGTCGAAGAAGGCATGTCCGGCGCCATCATAACGATGGAACTCGTAGGTCTTGCCGAGGCTCTTGAGGATTTCCTCGGTCTTGTTGACCTGGTCCGGATCTGGCTCCTTGTCATCATTACCGAAGATGCCAAGCATCGGGCACTTCAGGTCCTTGGTGAAATCGATCGGGGCAACCGGCTGCTTTGCAGTCAGCGCGCTCACGTCCTTTACCATCACGCGGCCACCCCAGCAGTCGACGGCGGCATCGACGTTGGGCAGGCGGCAGGCAGCGAGATAGGTCTGACGACCACCCGAGCAATAGCCCATGATGGCAACCTTGCCGTTCACGTCCTTCTGGGCACGCAGGAAGGCCATGGCGCCGGAGACGTCGCCGAGCATCTGCTCGTCGGAAACGCCACCTTCTGCACGGGCACGTGCGCCGATGTCATCGGGATCGCCCTCGCCGTAGGCGGCATACATGTTGTGCGTGATGCAGGCGAAGCCATGGTGAGCAAGACGACGTGCGGTCTCGATGCAGACCTCGTTCCAGCCCGGAATATGATGGATAAAGACGACGCTGCCGACCGGCGGGCCGCCGAGAGGACGGGAATAATAGGCGTTCTTCTCTTCGCCGTTATGTCCCTTGTACATGATTTCGTGGCCGATGATGTCCCTGTACACACGTCCCTCCATAGCCGGGGCCGCTCCATGGGGCGGCGCCTCCCGGCGGCACTATAGCGAGCAGATCGCCTTTGTGCAGCCCCGGGATGCGACTTGCCTGAGGGAAGTCCAGAGGCCAGAATGCGACCACAAAAAGCGGGAGCGGATCATGCGCGGACCACACGATGTCGGCGGCCTGCCGGAAGGGCCGATCGACACCTCGACCCATGTTCTGACCTTTTGGGAAAAGCAGGTCGATGGCCTGCGCGCCGCCGTCGGCGCCAAGGGGCTCATGTCCAGCCACGAGAGCCGCCGTGCCGTCGAGTCCCTCGGCCACGATGCCCATACGTCCCTGCTCTATTACGAACGCTGGACCGCCGCTCTGGCCCGCACGATGATGGACAAGGGCATCCTCACCCAGGAAGAAATCGCCACAAAGGTTGCGCAGGTGCGCCAGCGACTCGCTGAAACCGGTGAACTCGAACTGAAGGACCACGAGGCATGAGCCCCTTCAGCCCAGGCGACAGGGTTATGGTACGTCCGGACTTTCCACCCGGCCATATTCGCACGCCCGTCTACATGCGTGGTCATGTGGGTGTCATCGATCGCTGCTTTGGCGAATTTGGCGATGCGGAAGCACTGGCCTATGGGCTCAAGGGTCCCAAGCGCCGTGTCTACAAGGTGCGCTTCGCGGCAACAGACCTCTGGCCGGACTACAAGGGCCCGGCCCACGATGTCATCGAGGCGGATCTCGCCGAACACTGGCTGGAGAAGCTCGCATGAGCACGCAGGATCACGATCACGATCATCATCACCACGACCATGATCACGACCATCCACATTCGCCGCCACAACCCGACGACAAGGTGCACAGCTATTACCAGATCCTTGGCATCGCCCTGAAAGAGCTGCTGATCGAGAAGGGCGTCGTCACAGCAGCAGACGTTCGCCGCAATATCGAATTGCGCGATTCCATCACCCCGGCCAATGGTGCGCACGTGGTGGCCCGGGCCTGGGTTGATCCCGCATTCCGGGCGCGCCTGCTTGCTGACGGCAATGCAGCAGCGGCAGAACTCGGCAATGAGATCACCAACACCAAGCTGGTCGCTGTGGAGAATACGCAGGACGTGCACAACGTCGTCGTCTGCACGCTGTGCTCATGCTACCCGCGTGACCTGCTCGGCCTGCCGCCATCCTGGTACAAGAGCCGCGCCTATCGCGCCCGTGTGGTGCGCGAGCCCCGCGAGGTCCTGAAGGAGTTCGGCACGGAACTGCCCGACAGCGTGCAGGTCCGTGTCCATGATTCCACAGCCGACATGCGCTTTCTGGTGGTGCCGCAGCGTCCGGCAGGCACGGACCATCTGAGCGAAGCCGAGCTGGCTGAAATCGTGACGCGCGATTCCATGATCGGTGTCGCTCTGGTTTCGCCGAACCAATAAAAATTGACATGTGGTGGCGGATCCCGTCCGCACCGTTGCACTTTGGGGAAGAGACATGACCACCGCATGCGAAATCCGCCTCGACAAGAAAGTTGCCATCGTGACCGGCGCCGGCAACGGCCTCGGCAAGGCCATGGCTCAGGCACTCGTACGCGCCGGCGCCAATGTCATCTTCGCGGATGTCGACCTCGGGGCAGCGGGCGCTGCCGTGGCCGAAGTTGCCTATAAGCCCGGCTGTGGCGGGGCCATCGCCATGGCCTGCGACATCACCTCGAGCGCCGACTGCGAGCGCACGGTGAAGGAGGCGGTGCGACTCTTCGGCGGCCTTCACATTCTCGTCAACAATGCCGGGCGCGGCCCCACCCAC
>CAISZN010000209.1 GCA_903889985.1 uncultured Hyphomicrobiales bacterium
ATTGAAGCGACAGTCCTGGAAGAAGAACCCGATGAGCCTGCTCAATTGGCTGAGCCTGTTCCGGTCGCGGACCGGATTGTACCGCTGCTGCAGGTCGATCTGTCCGCTCTCGAGGCGGTTGAGGCATTACCACGCGCCGAAAGGCTCGCCCTGTTTTCATGAGCTCCTGCGGGGTTGCGCGTTCTGGCGCTTGTCGCCATGGTGCCGCGCGATGGAGGACATCATGGATCTCGGATTGAAGGGCCGGAAGGCCATCGTTTGCGCATCGAGCAAGGGTCTTGGCCGCGCCTGCGCCGTGGCACTTGCACAAGCGGGTGTCGAGGTCGTGATCAACGGCCGTGACCGGGCGGCGCTTGAGGCCACTGCCGTCGATATTGCCAAGGCGAGCGGAGTGCTGGTCCATGCGGTGGCAGCCGATGTCGGAACCCCCGAGGGCCGCGCGGCGCTGCTGGCTGCCTGCCCGGAGCCCGACATTCTCGTTAACAACAACGGCGGTCCGCCGCCCAAGGATTTCCGCAAGCTCTCCCACGATGATCTGGTGGCTGGCGTCGAGAAGAACATGATCACGCCGATCGCGCTGATTCAGGCCGTGATCGATGGCATGACCGCCCGCAAATTTGGGCGCATCATCAACATCACGTCTGGCTCGGTGAAGGCCCCGCTGCCCAATCTGGACCTGTCATCGGGTGCCCGCGCCGGCCTGACAGCCTTCGTCGCAGGTGTCGCACGTCAGGTGGCCTCTCAAAACGTCACGATCAACTGCATCCTGCCGGGCGCTTTCCTGACCGATCGCCTGAAGCAGATTGCAGACCAAGCCGCCAAGGAGCAGGGCAGAACCCCCGCTGAGGTGCTGGCCGCGCGGGAGAAGACCATTCCAGCGGGTCGTCTCGGCAACCCGGATGAGTTCGGCCAGCTCTGCGCATATCTGGCCAGTTCGCAGGCGGGTTATATCACCGGGCAGAACTTCCTCATTGATGGCGGTGCCTTCCCTGGCGCGTTCTGATCCGTGCTGAAGGGCATCGCCTACAAGGTCGCGTCCACCTTCGTCTTCGCCTGCATGATGGCGATCGTGAAGGCCAACGTGAACACTTTTCCGCCGGGAGAACTCGTGTTCTTCCGGTCCTTCTTCGCGCTGCCGGTCCTGGTGGTCTGGTTATGGCAGAGAGGGGAGTTTCCGGGCGCACTTCAGACGCGCTGGTTCCGTGGACATCTCCTGCGCTCCTTTGCAGGCGTCGGCAGCATGTTCCTTTCCTTCACGGCCTTCAATTTCCTGCCCCTCGCCGATGTGACGGCGGTGGGCTATGCGGGGCCGTTGATCATCGTGGTGCTGGCGGCCTTCTGGCTCAAGGAGGTGGTCTCTCCCGGACGCTGGGCGGGCGTGCTCATTGGCTTTGGCGGCGTGATGCTGATGCTGTGGGAACATCTGGGCTCCAGCGATCCCAGCGCAGCGCGTGGCGTCATCGGGGCCTTTTGCGCGCTCGCCGGGGCTTTCTGTGTCGCCATCGCGATGATCCAGACCCGGCGCCTCGTGCAGACCGAGCACATGGGAGC
>CAISZN010000210.1 GCA_903889985.1 uncultured Hyphomicrobiales bacterium
AAGGTGACGTGCTGCAAAGGTCAAGTTTTAGGCTTGATCGCCATTATTAGCGGCAGCCTGCACAAGACAGGTGAAGGCAGCCAACTATCAGATCATTTTGGCCAAATCCGATGTCGCGAGGAGGCGTCCGCCGACATGGGCCTAATGGAATGATCCCCGATTCAGGGGATATCGGACTCCATCTAACTTAACAAAAAAGGGGCTGCCACACAGTGGTGGCAGCCCCTGATTCCCGCCCGGCGAAGGGCTCAGCGAAACGGTTAGCGCGAATAGAATTCGATGACCAGGTTCGGTTCCATGTGAACCGGATAGGGCACTTCCGAAGGCAGCGGAACGCGCGACATCTTGGCGGTCATCTTGGTGTGATCGACCTCGTAATATTCCGGCACGTCACGCTCTGCGAGCGCGACGGACTCCATCACGATGACGAGCTGGCGGGAGGATTCCTTCACCTCGACCACATCGCCCGCCTTCACGAGGTAGGACGCGATGTTGACCTTGCGGCCATTCACGCGCACGTGCCCGTGGTTGACGAACTGGCGGGCTGCGAAGGGGGTCGGAGCGAACTTGGCGCGATAGACCACCGCGTCGAGGCGGCGCTCCAGAAGGCCGATCAGGTTGTCGCCCGAGTCACCCTTCATGCGGATGGCTTCCGCATAGTACTTGCGGAACTGCTTCTCGGAGATGTTGCCGTAGTATCCCTTGAGCTTCTGCTTGGCCTTCAGCTGGGTGCCGAAGTCCGACATCTTGCCCTTGCGGCGCTGGCCGTGCTGGCCAGGGCCATATTCGCGACGATTGACCGGGCTCTTCGGGCGGCCCCAGATGTTCTGGCCCATGCGGCGGTCGATCTTGTACTTGGATTCAGCGCGCTTCGTCATCATATCCTCAAAATGATAAGGCGCGAGGACAAGCGCTCAGGCGCACTGGGCGTGCGCGCGATCCGCGTTTCCTCCCGCCTGTGGCGGAGGAACGCGCCCTCCTCTGCCCCCTTCGGGACCGACAGACTGCTCACCTTCCACAAGGGACCGGGAATAGCCACGGGTGCGTCAAATGCATCGCGCGCCCCAGAAGGCGCACGACGGCGGGGGTATAGCGGTAGGGGACAGGGGTGTCAAACGGCCCGCGGCCCGATCAGTTCACCACGCTGAACTTCGCAGCCCGGTCCACGACCTCCTTGGGGGCCTTATAGGCATGGTCCAGCATGTCGACGATCTCCTTGCCCGACAGCGGGTCGAGCCCCAGCCTGATCTTGGCAGCATCCGCCAGGAAGGCCGGGTCCTTCATCATGGCATGGAAGGCGTCTGTCAGGGCCTTGGCCCGATCGGCCGGAATATCCGGGGGCGCAATGAAGGGACGGCCGAACTCCTGCGGCAGAACGACGAGCTCGAAGGTCTGGCGGTCATTCGGGTCCTTCAGCGTATCAAGCACCATGGTTGCCTCGGGCAGCTCTGGGTTCTTCACGAGCCCCATCTGGCCAAAGACCCGGATCTTCTTCTCCGAGATCCAGTTCGGGCTCACCGCCCGCCACGTCTGCCAGGCGAGCCCGCAGATGCCCTCGGTCTCGCCACGCTCCATGGCGAGCCGGACCTCGGTGGTCGAATAGCCGCTGATGATCTTGAACCTGGTCGACAGCAGGGTGTTCAGCAGATTGGGGAAGATGGCGGGCGTCGCATTGGTGCCCGTCGCGCCCATAACCACTTCACGCTTCTGGGCGTCCTCAATCGTCTTGATCGACGACGTGTGCCAGACAACGCAGGTTGCCGTCTGCTTGTCGAGGCTGCCGAGCCAGGTGAATTTGCGCGGATCGAACTTCGCTGCCGGATCGCCGAAGATCGGCAGCATGAAAACCGTATTGAAGGGCGCGGCGATGGCTGATCCATCCTTCGGCGCCTGATTGTACATGAAGTTGACGTTCAGCAGGCCGCCCGCGCCCGGCATGTTCTTGACAACAATCGAGGGGTTGCCGGGAATGTGACGGCCGATGTGCATCGAGACAACCCGTGCAATTTCATCGAAGCCCCCGCCCGCGCCGGAGCCGACATAGAGGGAGACCGGCGTCTTGCGGTAGAACTCCTCAACGGTCTCAGCCCGTGCCGTGACGAGACTGGCAACGACCAGTGACGACGCCAGACCGAGCGCCAGCTTGAGCGCAGAAATGGGCTGCATTGTTTCCTCCACTTTGGAGGCAGCCTTGCATATTCGCAGCTGAACGCAAACGGACCGCGCAGCTCCCGCCGCGCAGCCTTTGTCGACCGGGAGGTCGGCGGGGCGACATGAGACCGAGAGCCTCAGCCTACAAGTTTGGCGGCAATCTGCGCCACATGCGTGCCCTGATAGCGGGCCGCCGCGAGCTCGTTCTCGCTTGGCTTGCGGCTTCCATCGCCACCAGCAATCGTCGAAGCGCCATAGGGAGAGCCGCCAGCAATTTCGTCCAGCGTCATCTGCCCGGCATAGCTGTAGGGAAGCCCGACGATGACCATGCCGAAATGCAGCAGCACCGTATGTGTCGACAGGATCGTGGATTCCTGACCGCCATGCTGGGTTGCCGTCGAGGTGAAGACCGAACCGACCTTGCCGACGAGCTTGTTGGCGAACCACAGGCCACCAGCCTGATCGAGAAAGTTCTTCATCTGGCTCGCCATGTTACCGAAGCGGGTGGGTGTGCCAATGATGATGGCGTCATAATCAGGAAGGTCCTCGATCTTCGCCACGGGTGCTGCCTGATCGAGCTTGAAGTGGGATTTCTGGGCGATCTCGGCGGGCACGAGTTCCGGCACGCGCTTGATGTCGACTGTTGCACCAGCGCTGCGGGCACCTTCTGCAACGGCCTGCGCCATGGTCTCGATGTGACCGTAGGAGGAATAATAGAGGACGAGGACCTTGGTCATGGTTGGGCTCCGGTTTGAATCGAATGCCCAACAGATCGTATGTGCGAACGCGCAAACCAATAGCTCCGTCCGCAATAGATATTTGGCTTTGACGCAACAATCTCGAACCCGGGACGTTAAAGGCCCCGCCGGCCCGGACCTTGCCGAGCCGCGAGAGCCCTTCCTAGCCAGCGGGTGCCAGATGTCTGGCCCGCAAGGCATTGGTGAGAGCAAACGGGATCGGCGCTCCGCTCGTGAAATGAGCGAAACCTTCCCGCATGCGCTCATGATGAGCGAAGCTGAAGCTGTGCTCACCCAAGACATGCTGCACCCGCCTGGCAATTGCCGGCGCGGGATCAACCCAGTCGACCGACCAAGGCGCGAGCTGCCTGAAGGCGTCCAGCAGCAGCGGATAATGGGTGCAGGCGAGCACCACGTGATCGGTGCGCTGTCCGTCACGCTCCACGAAGCAGGGCATGATCTCTGCCGCCACCTGGAGATCATCGACCATCTCGCCGCGCATATAGGCTTCAGCCAGCGTGGCGAGGTGCTGTGAGCCCACCAAGGTCACTTCGCAGTGGGCCGCATAGGCACGCACGAGGTCTCTCGTATAGTCCCGCGCCACGGTACCGGGCGTCGCCAGCACTGAGATCAGGTGTGTATGTGACTGCTCTGCGGCAGGCTTCACCGCCGGCACCGTGCCCACGAAGGGCAGCTGCGGCCAGGCGGCGCGCAGGTGCGGCAGGACGAGGGTCGATGCAGTGTTACAGGCGATGACCACGATGTTGGGCCGATGGGCAGCGATCAGCTCCCCCATCAGAGCCATCACGCGGTCGACCAGTGCTTCCTCACCCAGGTGACCGTAGGGAAAGGCAGCATCATCGGCCACATAAACGTGGTCTGCCCCCGGGCAGGCCCGCAGAATCTCTGCATGGACGGTCAGCCCGCCAAGCCCGGAGTCGAAGGTGAGAATCTTTGCGGTCGTGTTCAAGATCCTGAAGCCTTAGCGCGGCTCAGGACCCGAGCCAACCCGGCTGGCCTCTGGGGCCTCCGTAGCGGTGCTCTCGCCCTCGGGGAGGGCCTTGGAGCGAACCTTGGGCGGGCGGATGCGCTTGCGGGTCTGCGCCTCCTTGCGCGGCCCCTCCACCAACCGCACGAAGGCGCCCCGCAGGGTGCGCACGTCCTGCTCGGTCATCCCCATGCGATGGAAGATATTGCGAAGGTTGCGCTGCATGATCGGGCGCTTGGTGGCGGGCCTGAAGAAGCCGTTGATCTCCAGCTGCTCCTCGAAATATTCGAAGAAGGAAATCATCATCTCCCGTGGCGCCGGCGGCGAATATTGCGCCAACTCGAAGGGCAGCACGTCGCCCTGCGAGGCGCGGAACCACTCGTAGCCCGTCAGCAGCACTGCCTGTGCCAGATTGAGCGAAGCATAGGCCGGGTTGACCGGGAAGGTAATGAGCCCATCGGCAATCGCCACCTCGTCATTGTCGAGGCCGGTACGCTCCGGGCCAAACATGATCCCGTGTTTCTCACCCGCCACCATGCCCCTTGCGGTCTGGCTCATGGCCTGAACGGGAGGAAGGAGCGGCTTGGCCTGCCCGCGCTCGCGCGCCGTCGTCGCCCAGACGAAATTCAGGTCGGCGACGGCCTCCTCGAGGGTGTCAAAGAGCCTGGCGCCTTCAAGCAGATGCACTGCCCCCGCAGCGGCCGCATAGGCCCCCTTGCGCAGCGCCCCGGTGCGCGGCCAGCCCTCGCGCGGATTGACGAGGCGCAGGTCCGACAGGCCGAAATTCGCCATGGCCCGCGCGCACATGCCGATGTTGACCGCGAGCTGAGGCCTCACCAGCACGATGGTCGGGCCCCCGGTGATCTCGGGACGTGATCTGTTGGTTCCAGCGCCGGTCAATGTGCAAAGCCTCCTGCCCGCAGGGGGCGGCGGCGGTTTAGCCCGAACAGCGCCCCGGCGCAAAGGGAAGCCGGCCGCCCGGGGATCCGGACGGCCGGTCGAATGGGGCGGTGAGGGGCCGCGATGAACCCATAGCGGCGGTGAGCACCGTGGCACCCTCACCATGGCCCTCCAGCCAAAGCGGGAGGGAACTGGAGATCAGTCTTCGAGCAGCATGCCGCCAAGCTCACGCAGGCGCTGGGCACGCAGCTGCTCCTGGTTCTTGAAATCGCCGGTCATCAGTGCCTTGATCACCTCATAGGCCGCATCCGAGCCAACATCCTTCATGGCAAAGACGCGATGATCGAGGATCTCTTCCGCGCTTGGCCGCCTGGATGGATCGGGATGCATGCACCAGTTGATGAGGTCCTCCTCATCATCAAAGCCGGAGGATTCAGGGGTGAACTTGCCACCGAACCCGACTGCCTTGTTTGAGTGATCGCCCAGGAATTCCATCAGGCGCCTTTCCTGCTTGAAAACAAACTTCTCATCATCCATCAGCTGATGCCCGTACAGCAGGTCGTGGGCACAGACGCCGTAGGCCCAGATATCAATCTGTCTGCCTGCCGAAGTGCCATCCACCGCGCGGTCCGTATCCTTCGCGAACATGCCGGCGAGCAGATTATTGGACTGCGTCTGGTCCAGGCCAACACGTGCGAAGGCCCCCTCGATCCAGTCGCGTGCATCCTTCACGACCCCTGCAATCTTCTCATGGGTTCTGCCCTTGTAGGCCGTCTTCTCGGTCCGCGCCGTCAGGATCTCAGGGGCGAGCCAGGAGGGATTATCCACTGAAGTGGAGCGCGCTACATGATATTCATCCGAAATCTGCGCGGTTCCGAAATCCGTGATCTTGGAGCGACCATCCGCGCCAATCATGACGTTCGGCGTCTTGTAGTCGCCATGCAGCACACCATGCCTCTGCATGGCCTGCGTCCCGATCGCGAGATCCTTCAGCAGGGTCCGGCGCACGACGGCCGCTGCATGCTTGGTCAGGTGACCGGCAGCGACAGCCTCATTGAGCTTGAACATAGCCCCGTAAAGAGTGCTGTTCGGCGCATATTCCAGAGCCTGAACCACAATGTTGTTGGCGGTGCGGAACGCACCTTCAGGGCGAATGATGCCGGTGCTGCCATCACCATAGGCAGCCTTGAGCAAGCGATACTCCCTGCCGCTCTCGGCAATGACGTCACCTGCGTTCTCGCGCAATGGCTGGCCCGGACGATTTGGATCTTCACCGGCAATCTTCACGGCGATGGCCCTGGTCCCGTCCTCGGACACGAACTTGTAGACCCTTGCAAAGCTGCCCTCGCCAAGTTGATCGCCGCGCTCATAGACAACCCCGCCGATGCGGATGGTCTGGAGCCGGCCATCCACCGCGCCATCCTCGCCAATCCCCTCTGCGGCCTTCAGGAAGGCTGCCTTGAGGAAGTCGCGCTTGTCCTGCGGTGAGCGGAACAGTCCCTCGGAAGCCTCGCCCCAGGCTTCGTCCAGCGCCTCGACCTCGCTTGCGCCGTCAGCGAAGATGAAGCTCTCGATCTCATCCGCATTGAGATGCTCCCGTCCCGCCCGGATCAGGCCAATGGCAAGATCGTGAATCGCATCCTCGCGTGTTCCGTTCCGCAGGCGCTCGGCAACCTCGCCAAGGAGCCCCGCGATAGGTCCCACGCGAGACATGCAGGAGGGCTCGGTCCGGGACCGCTTGGCCTTCAGGGCCGCATTCTCGCCCGTGGCAACCCGCAAGACGATGCGTGCCTGCGCCGAGCGCAGCGATGACTTGCGCGTCCCGCGCAGCACCTGCTCAAGGTTTGAAAAGACGCTCATGGCACCGTGATCGGACACCACGCGAGCATCCTTCTCCGTCTGGCGCTTGAGTTCACTCACAAGGCTCGAAATGACCTTGCGCGCTCCACCGCGATGTCCGGCCACCTGGGCCTTCATGCGATCAAGGGCCTTGTTGCTCTGGCCTGTATAGAGGACGAAATCGCCATTCTTGTTGATCTTGCCGCGCAGCTTCGTGTTGTCATCAAGGCCATACAAAAATGCATGCACCTGCGAAGCGCTCGTCGTCTGGACATTGCCCCTGAGAACCGGACCCTTCATGGTACTCTCCCCTTGAGTTCCAAAATGGCTTTCGAAGTTGGAATTCAGACCCGCATGATTCCCTGCTCAGCTGGATCAAGCTTTTCTGCGTGAGCCGCCACCGCCTGCCGCCACAGGACGACCGCCCCGGCGAAATTGGCAAGGACGCTGGCAAGCATGTCCGGGGTCAGGCCCTCGGCACCGAAATCGCCCATCAGGCTCAGGCTGCGATCAACCGGCGAGAAGCCGGCGCGCAGGCCGCCCGTCTCGCGCCACAGCAGCGCGTAGGCCATCAGTAGTTCATAGATGTCGGCGCGCCGGTCGGCCGGCGGAACGCCAAGGTCAGCCGAGAGCATGACCCGGTCCGAGTCCGCATCGAACTCGATGTCGACCTCGACGTCACCGTGGCGCACCATCCACACGGCATCGCCTGTCTGCAGGACGAGATCGATGCGCTCATCGAGTGCGCCCGTTCCCGCCACCGCGTTCCTGATGTCCTGAGCCGTGCTCATGCGCCTTCTCCGCCTGCAGCGGCGCAAGAGCGCCGTGAGGAAAAGTTAGCAAAGACACACAAGGGTGCTGTCACGAATGCGACAGGACGGGAAAATCTCGGGGCTAGCGCCGCAGGGTCATGCCGCGCTGCAGGGCTTCGTCAGTTGGAAGCTCCTTGTCGCCGGGGGCGTATCCATTGCGCGACAGCAGGAAGGCAACGATGTCCGCATAGGTCTCGTCATTCAGACCGCCCGGCCGGTCAGGTGGCATTTGGGTCTTGGCGAAGGCTGATAGCGCTGCCACGTCCCCCTGCCCCCAATGGTCCCGGAACCAGGAACCCTTCAGCGGCGCGCCACCGAAATCGCCATCGTCCAGATTGTCCCCGTGGCAAGTCCGGCAATTGTGCATATAGGCAGCCTCACCCCGGTCCGCCTGACCGGTGGTGAAGCTGGGTGCGCCCTGCGCGAGGACTGTGCAGCCCCCCGCGCAGAAAAATCCAAAAGCCAGTGCGAATGTTCTCATGGCAGTGCAAAGACCCACAGCATTGCGCCGAGATCCGGATTTTTGACTTCCGGCGTCAGCGTGTTGAGCGAGCGCAACTGGGATGATCCGTTGCCGACCGCCACCGCGATATACTGCTTGCCATTGACCGCATAGCTGACCGGGAAAGCGTTGACGGCGTTATTCGTGCGGATCTGCCAGAGGATCTTACCCGTCGTATCGTCGAAGGCACGGAACCAGCGATCAAGTGAACCAGCAAACAGGACGCCACCCGCGGTCGGCAACACCGCGCTCGAAGAGGCAGCCCGCTGGCGATAGGTCCAGACTTGCTTCTGGTCACTCAAGCGAATGGCATCGATACGGCCGAAATTGCCATCGCTCTTGGGCACCGGCACGCGCGCATAGACCGCACGTCCACCACCCGTATAGGCCTGACCCGGTTCCAGCGGCGTCGGTGTGGTGTTGGCACAGAACTCCGTCAAAGGCATGTAGAGCATCTTGGTGCGGGGGCTATATGCAGTTGCCGGCCAACCACGCGCCCCCGGATCCGCCGAGCAGTTGAACGTGGTCTTGCCGATGTGCGGGATCGCCTCCGGGTTGAGCGTCTTTTCACCGGTGACCGGGTCGATCTTGGACACGACAGTCTGCGGTGCAGTTTCCTTGGCCCAGAGGAATTTGCCCGTCGTACGATCGAGCGCCTCGAGGATCGCAAGCTTGCCGGCTGTCACGACGGCCTTGCGTGGCTGTCCATTGACC
>CAISZN010000211.1 GCA_903889985.1 uncultured Hyphomicrobiales bacterium
ACTGGCTCAGGCCCAGCACATCACCCGCGTGGGTGAAGGAGCCGGCCTCTGCAGCGGCGTGAAAGATCCGCAGCTTGTCCCAGTCCAACCGTCCCTCCATCGGCTGTGACCTTTCCATCTGGCTGCCTCACTCCGCCGCGGTGTGTTTGTCGTCTTGCGCTGCGAGCCAGCGTTCTGCTTCGAGTGCGGCCATGCATCCCATGCCTGCAGCCGTCACGGCCTGACGATAGATGTCGTCGGTCACGTCGCCAGCGGCAAAGACGCCGGGAATGTTGGTGGCGGTGGAATCAGCAGCCGTGCGGATATAGCCGTTGGGCTTGATGTCGATCTGCCCGGCGAAAAGCTCTGAAGCGGGTTGGTGGCCGATGGCGACGAAGACGCCGTCCACTTTCTTCTCGCTGACCGCGCCCGTCTGCACATTGCGCAGCTTCACATGGGTGACGCCGGGAGGCGAAGAGGTGCCGCAGACCTCGTCGAGCTCCGTGTTCCAGACCACCTCGACCTTGGGATGCTTGAACAGGCGATCCTGCAGGATCTTTTCCGAGCGGAAATGATCGCGGCGATGCACGACCGTCACCTTGGAGGCGAGCCCTGCAAGATAGAGCGCCTCCTCGACGGCCGAATTGCCGCCGCCCACCACGATCACTTCCTTGCCGCGATAGAAGAAGCCATCGCAGGTGGCGCAGGCGGAGACGCCATAGCCCTTGAACTTTTCTTCGGTCTCGATGCCGAGCCACTTGGCCTTGGCGCCGGTGGCGATGACGAGCGTGTCGCAGGTGTAGGTCTTGCCGCTGTCGCATGCGAGCCGGAAGGGACGTGTCTTCAGGTCGACGCCCGTCACGTGATCGGCGATCATGCGGGTGCCCACATGCTCGGCCTGGGCCTTCATCTGCTCCATGAGCCAGGGACCCTGGATGGGATCCTTGAAGCCGGGATAGTTCTCGACGTCGGTGGTGATCATGAGCTGTCCGCCGGGCTCGAAGCCGGCAATCATGACGGGCTCCAGCATGGCGCGGGCGGCATAGATGGCCGCCGTATAGCCGGCGGGTCCCGATCCGATGATGATCATGCGGGCGTGCAAAGCGCTATCCATGGGTTCGGGTCTCTGAGATGCAGCTTGGCCGCTGCCTTAAGCGTCGATCAGGAGATATGTAAGCCTTGCAGAGCTCCACCCGCAAGGCGGGCTGTGCACAAGGTGAGAGGTCATGCTGGATAAGACACACTTATCACCTCATGGAAAATATTTTCCAAATAATTTCATGAGCTTGATTTGAGGATATCAATCCGGCGGCCATCACGTGATCCAGCTTCGTCTGTCTTGATGAAATTCACCCCTACGCGAAAATCATAGCTCCGCTGGGTCCTGCCCCTCCTCGCAAATGGGGTGGCGGGGCGAATCTGACCACGGCCAGAAGCTTGGCAGGCGATCGCCGCCCTAGGGGCAGGCAGACCGAATTATGTCCATTCATGAACCATTCAGGGGCGGGGACAGCAGATGGCTAAGTTAACTTGAATTGGAGACATTAAATGAACCTGACACGCCTTGCCCTGGCTTTCGCCCTTGCGACCTCGTTCGCCACTCCTTCATTCGCTCAGGCCCCGGCTGCAGCCCCCGCTGCGACGACGAAGCCCGTCGCGCCTGCGGCAGCGCCTGCTGCTGCCAAGCCTGCCGCTGCTCCCGCCGCTGCAGCTCCTGCCGCCGCCAAGCCGCCCGTGCAGCACAGCGCGAAATCCATCGAATGCTCCAAGCAGGCCGACGCCAAGGGCCTTCATGGCAAGGAGCGCAAGACGTTCCGCGACGCCTGCAAGAAGTCCTGATCAGATCAGACAAAAATGCCTGGGTCAGCGAAGCCTGACCCAGGCATCTTTCATTTTCATCTGCCCCTGCGCCCTATGCGGCGCGCTCAGACGTCGTCGCGCTTGAAGTCGAGATTGGGGCCACCCTTCTGGCTCTTCAGGTAGGACTTCACGTCACCCAGCGGATCCATGGCACGGCGCAGACGCTGGCCGACGAGCTGGTCTAGCTGGATCGCCTGGCTGAGCGTCAGGTCGCGGCCCATTTGCACGGTGATCTTGTGATGCTCGAGCGGGGCGAGATGGCGTGAGCCGATCTCGCGGGCAATGGACGTCGTGTGCGCCTCAAGTTCGGCGGCGGGCAGCGCCATGGAGATGATGCCGAGCCTGTCGGCCTCGACGCCTGACAGGTTTCGGCCCACCAGCGCGATATAGGACAACTTCTTCTGCGGCACGCCGCCATGCAGCAGCGTCGAGGTGACGAGCTGGCCGAAGCTTCCGCGCAGGATCTCGGGCATTCCGAGCTGGGCGTCCTCCGCCGCGAAGACGAGATCATGGCAGTTCATGATGCCAAGCGCCCCGCCCAGGCAGTAGCCATGGACCTGGGCGATCATGACGCGCGGGAAACCGCGCAGGGCCTCCGCAAGGCGGATGGTGGGGGTTGGGCGATCCCAGTCGAGCAGGGGGCCATCGCTGACGCCCTTGAGGAAGTTCAGGTCCAGGCCTGACGAGAAGCAGGGGCCTGCGCCCCGCGTGATGACCGTCTTGATCGACTTGTCGGCGCGCACCAGTTCGAGAGTCTCGAAGAAGGCGTCGCACATGGCCTCGTTCCAGCAATTGCGCTTTTCCGGGCGATTGAGGGTGATGCGGCCCACGCCTGCATCCTCAAGCTTGTCAAAAATCAGCTCCGGCCATGATTTCACATTGATCCAGTTGTCCGTCACGTCGTTCCTCCCGATGTTTGTGGGCACTATTTCGCCGGGAGATGCGGGGTCCGTCAATCTGCCAGGCGACATTCAAGTGGCGTTGCCGCCAGCGGAGGCGACCGCTAGAAAGGCATCAGCAATTCCAGCAAAGGGATAGAGTATGACTTTCCATATCCTCGGTATCTCCGGCAGCCTTCGCAAGGCCTCCTTCAACACTGCTGCGCTTCGCGCTGTTGGTGAACTGCTCCCCGAAGGGGTGACCTTCGAGATCGCGGAGATCGGCGATCTGCCCCTCTATAATGAGGACCTTCGGGTCAATGGCTCTTTCCCGCCCGAAGTGCAGCGCCTGCGCGAGCAGATCGCCAAGGCGGACGGCCTTGTCTTCGCAGTGCCGGAATACAACTATTCGGTGTCTCCGGCGATGAAGAACGCCATCGACTGGGCGTCGCGTGCTCCCAACCAGGTGTTCGACTGGAAACCCTATGCCATGATCGGTGCAGCGACCGGGCTGTTTGGAACCGTGCGCGCGCAGATGGCACTCCGCCAGATCCTGTTCGGAATCAACGCCTATCCGGTCAACAACCCGCAGGTGATGATTGCTGGCGCGGCCCAGAAGTTCGACGCCGAGGGCAAGCTCACGGATCAGGCGGCGCGCGACCTCATCACCCAGCTCATTCATGCGCTGGTCAAGCTCGCCGGCAAGCTGAAGGCCTGACCCTTCTGCCATGACATGCCGCATGCCCATCGACGGGCATGCGGTCAAACAACAAAGAGGAACGCCGATGAACCGCCTACCACTGACCTTCGCCTGCGGCCGCTATGATCGTACCGAGGCCCTTCGCACCGGCGAAATCCGCCCGGAAGGCATTGACCTCAACTACATTGCCATCGAGGCCTCGCGCGAAATCTTCGACCGCATGGTTGGCAACAATGAATTCGACACGGCGGAACTGTCGAGCTCGGAATTCATTCGCATGGTCGATGCGGGCGAGGATCGCTTTGTCTGCATTCCGGTGTTTCCGTCGCGCGCCTTTCGTCATGGCTTCATCTTCATCAACCGCAATGCAGGCATCCGTAGCCCCAAGGATCTCGAGGGCAAGAAGGTTGGCGTCGGCCTCTACACGCAGACAGCGGCGGTGTGGATCCGTGGCCACCTGCAGCAGGACTTTGGTGTCGATGTGGACAAGATCCACTGGATCCAGGGTGCCATCGAGAAGCCGGGCGCCCATGGCAATCCGGTCACGCGCCCGCTGCTGAAAGAGATCAGCCTCGTCGACAATCACAGCCCCTATTCCATCGCAGACCTGCTGGCGCGTGGCGAGATCGACGCCTTCATCGCCGCGCGACGCGCCCCCAACTACGGCAAGCATCCCGACGTGGTGCGGCTGTTCCCGAATTTCCGCGAGATCGAGCGCGACCTCTACAAGGCCCGCAAGATCCATCCCATCATGCACATGCTGGCGATCCGCCGTGATGTCTATGAGAAGAACCCTTGGGTCGCGAGCAGCCTCTACAAGGCCTTCAACGAGGCCAAGAACTACGCCATCGAGCTGATGCGCGTGTCGATCACCCAGGCCACCATGTTCCCGTGGCATGTGAGCGAATGGGATGAGGTCGAGACGCTCATGGATGGCGACCCGTGGCCCTATGGCATCGAGCCGAACCGGCCCACACTCGAAGCGCTGATCGACATGATGCACGAGCAGCACATGATCACCCGGAAAGTTAAGGTCGAGGAACTCTTCGCTCCGCTCAAGGGCCTCGACTGAAAGGATCAAATATTGATCCGGGCTGGATTGCTTGAACTGGGCAATTCAGCCCGTTTTGTTCATCTTGTGGTCATTCCCGGTGTGGTTCAGTCTGCCTGTCCTGAGCTTACGGGAGACGCACATGCAGGCGCCCCATCCTTTGCTTGTTGCCTTGAACCGGTTCGGCCTTGGTGGCCGGGCGGCAGCGGCAGTCTATCTGGCGGGTGCCAGCGGGGATCCGCGCGGCTTCGTCAAGGCGGAGCTGGAGGCCGGCAAGGTCATGGACCTTCCTGGCAAGCCGCTGCAGCCATCTGCCAAGCTTCTGCAGGCGCTCTATCTCGAACAGCAGGCACTGAAGGAAGCCCGCGCCGCGGCCCCGCCGCCGGCTGCGATGGATCCCAATGCGCCGAAGCCGCCACCGCCACCCAATGTCGCCCAGGACACCTATCGCGACGAGGCGCTTGCAAGGTTCCAGCAGTCAGTTCGCGTGCCCTGTGGAATCCTTGAGCGGCTGAGTGCCTTCTGGGCCAATCATTTCGCGGTCTCCGCCTTCAAGAGCCCCTTTGTGCGAATCACGGCGGGGGCATTCGAGCGGGAGGCGATCCGGCCTTTCATCCTGGGTCGTTTTGCCGACATGGTGCGCGCGGTCGAGCAGCATCCCACCATGTTGCATTACCTCGACAACGAATTTTCTGCCGGGCCCCAGTCTCAGGTGGTGCGCAACAATCCCAAGCGCGGGCTCAACGAAAATCTCGCCCGTGAAATCATGGAGCTGCACACGCTGGGCGTGAATGGCGGCTACAGCCAGACAGACGTGACGACACTCGCCAAGATCATCACGGGCTGGACCTATGCCGGGCCGGATGGCCGCATCGCTGCGCCGGGTCAGTTCGGTTTCATGGCGCCCTGGCACGAGCCGGGTCCACAAACGCTGCTTGGGCGCGTCTTCGATCAGCCGGGCTTGCAGCAGGGCGCGGCAGCGCTCGACATGCTGGCAACCCATCCAGCGACCGCGAAGTTCATTGCAACGAAACTCGTGCGCCATTTTGTGGCCGATGATCCCCCGCCAGCGCTTGTGGAGCGACTTGCAAAAATCTTCCGCGACACAGGCGGTGATCTGGGTTCCGTCACGCGGGCGCTCCTGGCAGCGGATGAGGCCTGGACGCTGCCTTTGACCAAGATGCGCAGTCCGCGGGATTTTATCTTGGCAACGCTGCGGCTGATCGGGCGGGCCCCGGAAGAGCCGAATCGTACCCTGGGCGGCCTGAATCTGCTGGGCGAACCGCTTTGGAGCCCCTCCGGGCCCAACGGCTTTCCAGACACCAATGGGGCCTGGGGCGCTCCCGAGCAGCTTAAGCTGCGCCTCGATATTGCCTCGCAGGTGGCGCAACAGCTGCGCGATCCACCCAACCCCAAGGATCTGCTTGAGGAAACCTTTGGGCCTGCGGCCAGCGAGACAACACGTGATGCCGTGGCCCGCGCGGAAAGCAAGCAACAAGGGTTCGCCCTGCTGCTGATGTCACCCGAAATGCAGAGGAGGTGAGCATGCCCCATGCCCCGACCCGCCGTTCCGTTCTTTTGGCTGGGGGTGCCGTGTTCGGCGCTGCCAACCTTCCACGCAGCGCCCATGCGGCGGCTGGCCGCGATCCGCGCCTGATCGTGCTGGTCCTGCGTGGGGCGCTTGATGGCCTTGCCGCCGTCGGGCCGGCCGGTGATCCCGATTATGCAGGCCTGCATGGCGCGCTGGCGCTGGGCCGCGACGGGCAAACTGCCGGGTTGCCGCTTGATGGCTTCTTCCTGCTCAACCCTGGCATGCCGCAGTTCGCGCGCCTCTTCCGGGACAAGCAGGCCGCGGTCATCCATGCGGTGGCGAGTCCCTATCGGGAGAGGTCTCATTTCGACGGGCAGGACGTGCTCGAAAGTGGATTCCCGAAGCCCGGCCGGACGGCTTCTGGCTGGCTCAACCGGGCCATCGATGTGCTGCCACGGGGCGAGCGCACCGGCCATGCGCGCGGATTGGCCGTTGGTGCGGTGGCGCCGCTGATCCTGCGCGGGTCAGCCTCCGTGCTTGGCTGGGCGCCCACAAGCCTTCCGGCGGCCGGCGATGACCTCGCCATGCGTTTGCTGGACATGTACCGGGGGAGCGATCCGGCGCTGGCAGCATCTCTCGGCCAGGCGCTCGATATTGAAAAGATTGCCGGTCGCGACGGGGGCAAGATGCCGGGCGGCGGCGAGGCTGCCGTGATGAAGCAGGTGGCGGAAGGGGCAGCTCGCCTGATTGCCGCGGGAGATGGGCCCAGGATCGCCGCCATGGCCTTCGACGGCTGGGACACCCATGCCAATGAGGGCGGTCCGACGGGGCGGCTCGCCATGCTGTTGTCAGGTCTGGATGGAGCCTTCGCAGCCTTCGAGAGCGGGCTGGGATCGTCCTGGAAGGATACGGTCGTCGTGGCCGTCACCGAATTCGGCCGGACGGCGCGAATCAATGGGACGACGGGGACGGACCATGGGACGGCCACGGTGGCTTTTCTGGCAGGCGGAGCCGTGCGCGGCGGTCGTGTCATCGCGGACTGGCCGGGGCTTTCGTCCTCAGCGCTCCATGAAAATCGTGACCTGCGTCCGACCACCGACCTGCGGGCTGTCCTCAAGGGTGTTCTGGCAGATCATCTTGGTCTTTCGTCCGAGGTGTTGAGCCAGAAGGTGTTCCCTGACTCCATCGGCGTGCCGCCGATGAAGGATCTCATCGGCACCTGAGGAGGCTTTACTTCGGCACGTTGGTGTGGCCCTCGATGAAGCTGAGATCGAGTGCGATCTTTGGATCCACCGAAGCATCAACCAGTTTTTCTGACTTCATCCAGTCGATCTGCTTGTAGATGTCAGCCACGTCGAGGCGGGCCTGCGGATCGGCCGGGAAGGCAGAGGCCTTCACCAGCGCGATGCCCTTGTCCTCGGGTTCCGATGGATAGACATATTTGGTGATGAGCTTGGCTGCGGCATCGCTCGTCTCATCAAAGATGCGGGCACCTGCCGCATCCTTTTTCATGAAGGCTTCCGCATAATCCGCGCAGCCCTTCTGATAGGCCTTCACAAAGCGCTGGGTCAGTTCGCGCTTCTGTTGCAGCGTCTTCGTGGCCGCGAAAAGGCCGCCGAACTGGTATTCGTCGAAGTCCGAATACCAGCCGATCAGCTTGGCCTCGCCCGAGCTGATGAGCGGCTTGGCCAGATGCGGCGCGATGATGATGGCATCGACCTGCGAGCCCTTGAGCGCAGCGACCATGTTCGGCAGCGACTGCAGGGGACGGATGCTGACGCTCTTCAGGTCGAAACCGCCAACGCGGGCGAGTTGGCCGATCTGGTAATGGAAGGAGGAGCCCACCTGCGTGATGCCGAGGCTCTTCCCGGCGAAGTCCTTGATGGAGCGGAAGCCCTTTTCGTAGGCTGCATTCGACACGAGGATGGCATTGCCCTCAAAGCCCTTCGCCTCTTTGGACTGGGCGCCGATGATCTTCAGCTGCCCCTGTCCTGCGAGGTTGTAGAAGCCACCCGTGAAGGCGGTCAGGCCATAGTCGACATCGCCCGACACGGCAGCGACCGCGATCGGCTGGGCTGCCTCGAAATACTTCAGGTCGACGTCGATGCCCTGTTCCTTGAAGTAGCCGCGTTCGACGGCAAGGAAGAGCGGACCAGAGGACACAAAACGCAAGACGCCGACACTGACCTTGTCAGCTGCACGGGCTCCATGCATGCCGCCGAGCAGGGCCGTTGAGGCGGCACATGCCTGTAGCAGGCGCCGGCGCGTCAGGTTGGGGCTCGTTAGGGGCATGTCGGGTTCCTCCGGTTTTCTGCAGGGTGCCACCTTAGGCACCGCCATTTTTATGCGCAAACCTGGCTCGGCTCCATTCGCCTCATCGGCAGGCTGCCCAATATGGCCATACCACCCCGGATGGTCTGGTGTTAGTCTCAATAAGGATCGGGGGTGTCGCGCTTTCCCCTTCGATCGGGACCGGGTTTTAGTCCCGGCCCCGTGCCTCACTTGAGCGTCAGGGTTAGTCTCAGAAACCATAGCCTGAGTTCAAGCTTCAGCCTTCGAAGCTTCATGCGCGACACCCCCTTTCCAGTCGCCGGACGAGATCATCCAGCCCGCCGATGAGAGGCGGGCGTGTTGAGCAATTCCATGGTCATTGATGCGTCGGCGCGCCCGAGTTGGGGAGCCGTGGTGTGCCGACATGTCGGGCGCTCAAAATGGCCATACACAGCTCGCAAGCGCGATGGTATTTTGAATATCAGATCGGGGGTGTCGCGCTCTTCCCTTCGATCGGGACCGGGTTTTAGTCCCGGCCCCGTGCCTCACTTGAACGTCAGGATTAGTCTCAGAAACCATAGCCTGAGTTCAAGCTTCAGCATTCGAAGCTTCATGCGCGACACCCCCTTTCGATTGCCGAACAAGATTGTCCGGCCCGCCGATGAGAGGCGGGCAGGCTTTTCAATTCCATGGTCATTGCTGCGTCGGCGCGCCCGAGTTGGGGTGCTGTGGCACAAAACAAAATGGCCCCGCCCGAAGGCGAGGCCATTACCATTTTTCAGAGTACAGATGCGATCAGGTCAGGCTTGCGGTGAAGCGCTGGATACGCTCGCAGGCATCCTGCAGCATGGCCGTCGAAGCCGCATAGGAGATACGGAAATTCGGGCCCTGGCCGAAGGCCGTGCCATGCACGACGGCAACGCCTTCCTGCTCCAGCAGTTCGACGATGAAGTCCTCGTCGGTGGTGAGCACCTTGCCCTTCTGGGTCTTCTTGCCAAGCGCTTCCGAGCAGTCCGGATAGACGTAGAACGCGCCTTCCGGCACGGGGCACTTGATGTACCTGGCCTGATTCAGCATGGAGACCACGAGGTCGCGGCGCTTCTCGAAGGCATCGCGGAAGATCGGCAGGTGATCCTGCGGACCATTGAGGGCCTCCACGGAGGCCCACTGGGCGATGGTGCAGGCACCTGAGGTCTGCTGGCCATGCAGCAGGTCAAGCGCCTTGATGAGGCTGTCAGGCGCCGCTGCATAGCCGATGCGCCAGCCGGTCATGGCGTAGCTCTTCGACATGCCGTTCAGCGTCAGGGTGCGATCCATCAGGTTCGGCTCGACCTGGCAGACGGTCGTGAACTTGAAGTCGCCATAGGTCAGGTGTTCGTAGATGTCGTCAGTGAGCACCCAGACATGCCTGTTCTTGGGCTGCATCAGCACGTCGGTGAGCGCCTTCAGCTCGTCGCGGGTATAGGCCGCGCCGGTCGGGTTCGACGGCGAGTTCAGCAGCAGCCACTTGGTGCGCGGCGTGATGGCCTTCTCGAGGTCCGCAGGCTGAAGCTTGAAGCCGCTCTCCAGGGTCGTCGGCACGATCACCGGCTTGCCGTTGGCGATGATCACCATGTCCGGATAGCTCACCCAGTAGGGGGCCGGGATGATGACCTCGTCGCCCGGGTCGCAGGTGGCGAGGAAGGTGTTGAACAGGATCTGCTTGCCGCCGGTGCCGACGATGGTCTGGCTGGCCTTGTAGTCGAGGCCGTTCTCGCGCTTGAACTTGGCGGCGATGGCTTCGCGCAGGGGCACGATGCCGAGCACGGGCGGATACTTCGTCTCGCCGCGACGGATGGCGGCGATGGCCGCCTCCTTGATGTGGTCGGGCGTATCGAAGTCGGGTTCACCGACCGACAGCGAAATGACGTCGCGGCCGGAGTTTTTGAGGTCGCGCGCCCGCTGGGTGGCCACCATGGTGGCTGAGGGCTTCACGCGAGTCACGGCGCCGGCG